>JBEKWL010000055.1:0-19910 GCA_049513095.1 Terriglobales bacterium | reverse complement strand
CCCGAAGCTCGCACGAGACCGAGCGTCATTCCACGTCAATGTGAAGCCGGCAGTAGACAAACTCGACCTACAGCCCTCGCTTTGCTTCCCAGAACGGGATGCCGCATAGAGCATTGCTATCAGGTAGGGTCCAGCGGAACTTTCACTTCTTGCCGAAAATTCTCTTTCGGTTATGGACTGGTTGAGCGGATGGCTGAAAGCTGCCTGCCCTAGAAGAATCCGCGCAAAGGGGCGACAATGGTTCCTTCAATGACAGGAGCCACGGTGGGAGCCAGTCCGAGTCTGAAGCCTGCGAATCCACAGTCTGCCGACCCCGGGCCTGCGAGATCCACGCCGAAACTTGGCCTGCGGGCGTGGATGGAGCGCGTACTGGTGGAGTGCGATCGCGCGGCCACCGGTTTCGACGTCGACGCGGTGCACGATCTTCGAGTGGCGCTGCGGCGCTGCCGTTCTCTGGCCGATGGATTGATGGCGATCGATCCCGATTCTTCATGGAAGGATATGAAGAAGGCGGGGAAGAAACTCTTTCAGGCGCTGGGCGAGTTGCGCGACATGCAGGTGATGGCTGAGTGGATCGAGAAGCTGGGAGTTCCGAGCGACTCGGCAGCGGCGGGAGACCCACCCACCCTTGCGCAAAGAACGCGCAAGGATGGGGCACCCACGGGCGATTCAAATCTCGGCGATCCGGTCGTCGTCAAGCTCCTCCATCACGTGCACACGCGCGAGGCGGCTTGCAAGCAGCACGCCTTCAAAGATCTCCATCAGTTTGACCGGAAGCAATGGCGGCAGTGGACGAGAACGCTGCCGCAGCGCGCGTCGCGGGTGCGTCCGGGGAGCGTGGTGTATTTGCATCTGGCGCTGGAAAAGTGGACAGCCGCCTACGATCTGCACAAACACGCCCTGCGGACACGGTCGCAAATCAGCTGGCACGAACTGCGCATCGGCATCAAACGCTTCCGTTACACGGTGGAAAATTTTCTGCCGCGCCAGCACGCGTTATGGGGCGACGATCTGAAAGAACTTCAGGATCTGTTGGGAGAGGTGCACGATCTGGATGTGCTGTGGGCGACCGCGGTCGAGATTATGGCGTTCCCTGATATGGAAAGCCAGGGCCGCTGGCGTGAGAAGTTGAACGTGGAGCGCACTAAGAGGATTGAGCGCTATCGCGAGAAGATGGTAGGCCGGCAGTCGCTATGGCGGGTCTGGCGGGCGGAATTGCCGTCGGGCCCGCAACTGCGCGCCGCGGCGATGAGCCGTCTGCGGGTATGGGCGGGATATCTGGATCCCGATTTTTCGCATTCCGAGCGCGTGGCCCAGTTGGCGCTTCTTTTGTACGACGGGTTGAAGGATGCGGGGCTGCTGACTGCGGATGCGCCGAATCCGGATCATGACTGGCGGGCGGTGCTGCAGGCGGCGGCGCTCATGCATGACGTCGGCAAAGCCAAGGGCGAGGCCAATCACCAAAAGGATTCGTGCCGGATGATCCGCGGGCTGGCGCGGCCTCTGGGTTGGAGTGCGCGAGAACTGGAAATGGCAGCGGTGGTGGCGCGCTATCATCGTGGCGCGTTGCCTCGTCCGCGGGGAAAGACGATGCAACTGCTGGAGCTGCCGGATCGGCCGATCGCCATGGAGTTGAGCGGCGTTTTGCGTCTGGCCAACGCTCTGGATGCGCGCCATGGGCGCAGTGCGAGCGAAAAGGAGAGCGCTCTGCGGCTCGAGGTTAGTTTGCAGGACGGTTGCGCAATGGTGCGGGCGGCGGGATATTCGGCGCTGGACCGTTCGGCGGAAGGCGTCGCCGCGGCGCGACATTTACTGGAGACGGTGCTGCGGCGTCCGGTGCTGGTGCGGGCGTTGCGGAGTTCGGCGCGGCCCCTAAAGGGGCCATCGATAGCAGGCGGTTTTCGGCATCGCTAAAGCGATGCCCTGATACGAAGCCCCGCTGATTTCCCGCTACCATCGCTGCCGTAGAGCGTCCAGCCGATAGCCACGCTGCCGTACAGGTTCGTTTTCCCGTAGAGGCGCGGCTTGCCGCGTCTCCAGACGGGCAAGCCCCGTCTCTACGAGTGGAAGAAGCTAGTCTGACACTTCTCAGAACTGCGCTCCTCTTCCAAACTTTCTTTGTGAACCATGCGAATTTGACCCATGCGAAATTAGTTTCGATGGCGGTGCAGTGGTTGCGGCGCTATCGCTGCGGCGTGGTGCTTAGCGAGCAGGCCTGCGTCAGCGGCGAGATGCCGGACGCTATTGGCTGGAAAAAGGCGTGCCATTCCGTGCTGGTCGAGAGCAAAGCATCGCGCGCGGATTTTCTGGCCGATCGCGATAAGCCCTTCCGCCAAAGGCCGGAGATCGGCGTCGGCTGTGAGCGGTATTATTTGGCGTTGCGGGGTCTGATACGCACTGAGGAACTTCCCACGGGCTGGGGACTGCTGGAGGTGTGCGGGCGCGAGATTGAGCGGGTCAGGGCGTCGGCGAAAAACCTGCGTTGCGAGGTGGGGTTCCAGAACGAGATGAATCTTCTGCTAGCGAGTTTGCGGCGGGTGGAAATCCGCATTGAACCCGAGAGCATCACCGATTTCCTCAAGTGGAAAAACCGCATGGCAGAGTACAACCGCGGCCGGCTGCCGGAAGGTTTAATTGCCGAGGAAGAAGAAGCAAACGGATTCCTGCTGGGAACCGCGGGCGACTGAGACGGCCTTCCGGCCCCTGAAGGGGCGGCTGATTCCGAAGAGCTTGCGGTGTCGCTAAAGCGACTCCCTGATACGAAGCGAAGAACTTGCGGTGTCGCTAAAGCGACACCCTGATACAAAGCGAGTTCTTCCCGGCATGCGCGCAAAAAAAGAAACCGGGCGGGTCAGCCCGGTTTCGGAAGCGCCGGTTGCGATGCGTTTACATCGCACGGCGCGGCTGGTTCAGAGAATTGCGGACGTGGTTCACGTCCGCTTGTTCATCTCGCGCCAGCAAAGTGTTCAAAAGGAGCGAGGAAACATGCGTAACGGACGGAGCAACTATGGGGCCAGTGTCAGATTCGGCGCGATGGTTTTAATCGTTTCCGCAACCTCAAGAAAATAAAGCCAGTTCACTGGTGGTTTTGCGGGGTGGGCACAGCCGTTCCGAGGTTCTTGCAGCGGGATGGTTCAAAGTGTTGCACAGTTCGGCGTGGTGTTGAACAGTTCTGCGGGCGGGGGCGAGGGTCCGGGGCTGATTTCGGCGCTGAGGCCTCTTGCTGCAGTGGAGCTTCTTGCCCGAACGTCGGAATGCCAAAGGCGATGAGCATGCAAAAGGCGATGGTGACAACCCGCAGAGTGGAAAGTGCGTTCCTGGAGTTCATAGTATGTTTCTCCCGCCTAGCGAAATGCAGAATCCTGTTCACGCGAACGCAAAGCTTACAGGGAACGAAGTCTGACCCAGTAAAGCTGACGACAAAGCGGAATTCAGGCCCCATGGGATCGACTCCCGAAGAACAACATCGATATTGATGCCCATTATACGCAAGAGGCATCGCCATTTGATAGTGCCATTCGTTACCCGGTAGTGGTGCTTTAGTGCCATGACAACAGTACCCGGAACGCTGTCGGTTCGGGCCAGGGGTGGGACATTCCGGGGACTATCGTTTGCGGGCGCCGCGGCACAGGCTACATTTCCCGGCGGCCTTCCATGGCCTTCAGCATGGTGACTTCGTCGGTGTATTCGATGTCGCTGCCTACGGGAATGCCCATGGCGATACGGGTCACGCGCAGTGCTTTTGCTTGTCCTTGTCCTTGCCGCTTCAGTTGCTGGGCCAGGTAGGTGGCGGTGGCTTCGCCTTCGACGGTGGGATTGGTGGCGAGGATGACTTCTTCGATATCGCCGCCGCCGACGCGGCTGATGAGGTTGGCGATGCGCAACTGCTCGGGCCCTATGCCGTGCAATGGCGAAATCGAGCCGTGGAGGACGTGGTAGACGCCGTTAAAATGCCGCGTCTTCTCGACGGCGGCAATGTTAGTCGGCTCCTCGACCACGCAGACGAGCTTTTGATTGCGAGTAGGACTGCTGCAGTAGACGCAGGGGTCGACGTCGGTGATGTTGTTGCAGATGGAGCACAGACGCAGCTTGGCCTTGACGTCTCGAACCGCGGAGGCGAGAGATTGGGCGTCCTCTTCGCTCGCGCGGAGAATATGAAAGGCGAGGCGCTGGGCGCTCTTGTTGCCGATTCCCGGCAGCTTCTTGAGTTCGTCGATGAGCCGGGTCATCGGTTCGGCAAATTTGGACATAGAATTTGTAATTGGTGATTTGTAATTGGTAATTGGAAACCGGCTCTGGGCGTCCGGGTTCCAAATTACAAATTACCTATTACAAATTTCCCGTGAGTCCGCCGAGCATTCCGCCAACGCTTGATTGCATCGCCTGATCCACTTTGCGGCTGGCTTCGTTCAGCGCGGCCATCACCAGGTCCTGCAGCATCTCTACATCGCCGGCCTTTACTGCTTCCGGATCGATCACGATGCTGCGCAGCTGCTTGCGGCCATCCATTTTGACGGTAACCGTGCCGCCGCCGGCGGAGGCCTCGACCACGGTCTGCTCCATCTTTTTCTGCAGCGTCTCGTACTGCTGCTTGGCTTGCGACATCAGTTCCTGCAAATTGAATCCAGACATGGGAAAAATTTGTAATTGGTAATTTGTAATTGGTAATTTGGAGTTCCCGCCGCGCAGTGGGCTTTTCAATTACAAATTACAAATTACCAAATTACAAATCTGCATCATCCTTTCTCCCGATAGTCGATCACGGTGCGGATTTCGGCTCCGAATTTTTCCTGCATGCGTTGCACGATCGGGTCCTGTTCGGCGCGGCTGCGTGCGCTTCCGATCGCTAAAGACCGGGGTGCCGCGGGTATCGCCTGCGGAGCTCCATCGGGCTCGAGCAGCATCTTGATCGGTCTCGCGGCCAGACCGCTGGCGGCGGCGCTGGCGATGCGGCGCGCGTCGGCGGGGAATGACATTTCGATCATCGTGCTCGAAGCCGCTACTTTTGCGATCAGCGCATTTGCTTCCAGTCTCCACTTCGCGTTTTGCAAGAGGGAAACGAGCATTTGCTGATTGCCCAATGCGTTGAGAACGGCGTCGCGCAGGGACTCGGCGTCGGCCTCGACCCTTTTTTCGGGCCTGGCTTCGGCCCTTGCTTCGCGGGCGACTGGCTGCGGATCGGGTAGCGGCGATAACTCTTCAACTGCGGGTGCGGCCGATCCCATGATGACGACGTTGGCGCTGGTCGCGCTCGTTGCGCTCACTGAACCGGAGGGCGCCGACTCCGCTTTGGGATTGCCTTTGCGCGCCGAGTCGGCTGCGAACGGCGACACTGAATTTGATCGCGCCGATGCGGGCTCGTCGCGCCGAGCTCTCGTTAGAGAAGATTGAATACCGGAACTGAGGGGAGCGAGAGCCAACTTGGCAGCGCCGACGGCTGGATGGGAAGCGGAAGACGCCACATCGCTCAGCAGTTGCTCGATCGGCAACAGGCGCTGCGCATGCGCCATTTTCAGCAGTCCGAGCTCAAGGTGGAAGCGCTGTTCCTGGCGGTATCCGAGTTCTCCGTGGGTGCGCAGCATGATCTGCAAATGGCGCGCCAGGTCTTCCTCGGTGAAGAGATCGGCGATGCGGGCCACGCGGGCGCGCTCATCGGATGAAATCTGCAACAGCGCCGAGTCTTTGCCCGCGATCTTGGCCACGGTGACATTTCGCAGGAAGCGCACCAACTGGCGCGCGAAATGGGTGGGACTGTGGCCTTCGCCGATCAGTTCGTCGACCAGGACGAGGATTTTTTCGCTGGAGCTTTCGGCGACGGCCTGCATTACCGTTTCGAGCGCGGCTGCCGGAGCGGAACCGATCAGGCTGCGAACGGAATCGGCGGTCAGGTGGTCGGAGGTGGAAGCGATGGCCTGGTCGAGAATGGAGAGCGCATCGCGCATCGAGCCGTCGCCCGCTTCCGCCAGCAGGGCGAGGGCGTCCTCGTCGGCGGGGATCTTCTCTTTGGTCACGATGTCACGGAGTTGCCCCATGATGTCTTCGAACTTCACCGCCCGAAAGCTGAAGTGCTGGCAGCGCGAGCGGATGGTCTGGGGGATATCCTCGGGCTGGGTGGTGGCCAACATAAAGATCACGTGGCCGGGAGGCTCCTCCAGCGTTTTGAGCAGCGCATTGAAGGCGGCGTCGGTGATCTGGTGGGCCTCGTCGAGAATGTAGATTTTGAAGCGGTCGCGGGCCGGACGGTAGCGCGCGGCCTCGCGCAATTCGCGGATCTCGTCTACGCCGCGATTGGTGGCAGCGTCGATTTCGATCACGTCCACGGCATTGCCGGCGCGAATCTCGGTGCAGGAATCGCAAATGCCGCAGGGCTCGGCCACCGGCTTGTCCGCGGAGCGGCAGTTTACCGCCATGGCCAGAATGCGGGCGACCGTCGTCTTGCCGATGCCGCGATGACCGCTGAAGATATAGCCGTGCGCGATGCGCTCCTGCGCGATGGCATTTTGCAGGGTGCGGGTGACGTGCTCCTGGCCGATGACGTCGGAGAATTTCTGCGGGCGGTATTTGCGCGCCAGGACCTGGTAGCTCATGCGAGACCACGATTATACAGTTTCACGCGGGTGCAGTTCGCTCTTGTGGAAGCGGGGCTACGCCCCGCGGACGGGGCAGAGCCCCGTCCCCACACGTCCCAACACTAAGGAAGGTCTAGCTCGTTCTGCGGCTGCAATTCGGCCCCCGGCCGCTTGCGCGGCGGAGTCAGGCGGGGTACGCTCATGCATTGAGTTTTACTGCGAATATTTGGAGAAGAAGCAGCAATGCAATTGCGAATGAGCACACGGACCGTGGAGGGCGTGCTGGTGGTGGATTGCAGCGGTCGAGTTGTGTTCGGCGAAGAGTCGGCCAGCCTGCGCGAGACCGTCAAGAAACTGCTGGCCCAGAATCCGAATGTGGTGATGAGTCTGCGCGAAGTGAACTACATCGATAGCGGCGGGCTGGGAACGCTGGTCTCGCTTTACACAACTGCGCGCAACGCCGGCGGCGCGGTGAAACTGGCGAGGCTGAGCAAGCGCGTAGGTGAGCTTCTCCAGATTACCAAGCTGCTCACTGTTTTTGAAGTGTTCGACGATGAAGAAGCGGCGGCGCGGTCGTTCAAGAAAGATGGGGGTTAGCAGGCTGCGGAAAAAGTCGATTCTCGATGCCCAGCCCCTAACAGCCTGCGGAAAAACTCGTTCCCGCGCAAAAAGTGTGACCTCAGCGGCTAAAGCCGTCGATGAAAATAAACCAGTTATCGCAGCGGTAAACCTCTCCACCCCAGCACGCCAAAAGCGGGCGTGCTGGGGGCCCCGGCGCTGCGCCACCCAAAATCAAGCGCAACACCGAGTTTTTCCGCAGCCTGCTAAAGGGACGTCTGGTTCCGAAGACTTACGGTATCGCTGAGGCGATACCCTGATACGGAAGCCAAATTTTTCGGCAGCCTGTTCACCGGGCCTCGGTCGAGGACCCGCTCCTTTTTCAGACGGTGGCAGCGGGACCGGTTTGGCCAAAGCGGCTCGCCCGCGGTTAATCGAGGTCAGTCAACTCCAAGGCTAACGGATTCATTGCATTTCCACCCTGGATGTCCGTGAGCACCAGGGTGTGAATCGTGTTGTCTCCCGGACCGAGGTACTGGCTAAAGATTGGTGTGGTGCTCCCCGATTGAGTAACGTACAGCTCGTAACCAAAGTTGCCGTTGCTGGAATTGTTGTCGGGATAATAGATCAGGCTTATGTATTTGCTCAGTTGCTGGTAGGCAAGGCCAGAGATCACAGGGGTCCCCATGCTCGTGACGGGGATCGGGTCAATATAAACATCCACGCCGCCTTGGGGTGAGTGGGGCGATGCGTTAATGACGCGGAATTCCACGTAGCCGGATGCCGGCGCCGAATTGTCGTCAGGTATAGACCAGAGGACAACGTTGCTGCCGTTGGTGCCGGTTGCAGAAGATCCAGTCGCAATCACCGTGTACTGCACCCCCGAGCTCCAGTTAACGGGTTCGCTGAAGACCTCGGTGGTGTCGGTGGGGCTTACAAACCCTTTGATCGTGTCAGTATCCGAAGGCACGATCGTATAGCCCGATGACGGCAGAACTCCGCGGAATACTATGTCGACAAATGGCTGCGTGCCGTTGAGATGCTGCGGGCCGTAGACATTGATATCCAAGGCGTTGGCGTCCTGGATGGCATCGACAAAACGAATCTGCGCTTGATTGCTGGAGGAACTACAGCTGGTGGCGAAGATGCCCAAGGCTGTGATGGCCAACGTAAGGGGCAGGGCGTTCAACCAGCGAGACATCCTTAATTCTCCAAAAGGCAGTTGGGTGGGAACAAGTAAGGATTTTAGCAGCTTGTCAGGTGGTTCACCGGGCCACGGTCGAGGCCCGGTTCCTTTTCCTGAACATGGCAGCGAGACGCCGGGTTGGGCCCAGGCGGCTCGTCCGCGATTAGTTGGTGGCGCAATTGAGGTCATTCAATACGACGGGGCGGAAACTCATTGAACTTCCATTCGCGTTGTCCTCGAGCACCAGGGTACAAATCGATGCGCTGGTCAGGCCGCCGTTGGTAGCGACGTTGTAGTTGAATATTTGCCCGCCGTTATGTGTGTTAACGAACACCTGGAAGCCGCCGCCGCCGGAATTATAGGGAACGGTTATGTATCCGCTCGAAGACTGGTAGGCAAGGTTTGAGATCATCGGCGCTGGTGGCGGGGGGGTGGTGGCGACGGGGGCCAATAGAATCCAAATATCCACGCCGGAGGGTGAGTTGGGCGACGCGTTAATGACGCGGAAATTCACGTAGCCATTATTCGGGGCCGTGTTGTGGTCACTGAAAGACAGGAAAACAACGGTGTTGGCGGAAAACCCAGTCGCAACCAGCGTGTAGTCTGTCCCGCCGTTCAAGGTAGTGGAGTCGGTGAAGACGGGGGTGGTGACTCCGGGGGATTCAAACCCTTCGAACGTGACATTACCCGACGATAAGCCGATATAGCCTGATCCCGGAGTGCCGAATGTCACGCCGGTAAATTGCTGGACGCCGTTGACCTCGACATTCAGGGCGCCCCCGTTGTCGGCACCGTAATGGCTGGTGTCCTGGATAGCATTGACAAAACGAGCGTGCGTACCATTTGAACTACAACTGGTGGCGACGATGCTCAAGGCCGCAATGGCCAACGCAAGGGGAAGGGCTTTCAACAGGCGAAGCATAGTATTCTCCAAAAGGCAGTTTCCGTGGTGAGCAAGAATATGGGATGCCGGTATCGTAGTCCCAGGTTTCACCAGCGCGTGAAAATTTTTGTATTGGTGGATCTAATTTAACATGATTGGCCGGTAGATATTGTCCAGCAAACATGGATTCGATTCGTGAATCGGCAATCTCAATCCAGGTCTGGGAGAAGCAGGCCGGAAGATAAGAGTGCCCGCGTGGTGCGCTGCATTCTGGCCTTGCCGGCGGGAACGGTGTCGAGCTACGGAGCTTTAGCCAAGGCTGCGAGTTGGCCGGGAGCCGCCCGGCAAGTGGTGCGCATCCTGCAGCAGGTTCCCGGATTGCCCTGGCACCGCGTGGTCGGCTCGGGCGGGGCGATCAAGTTGTGCGGAGAACATGCCGCGGAGCAAAGATTCCGCCTGCGCATGGAGGGAGTGACCTTCCGCGGGGCGCGCGTGGATATGAAACGGCACGAGTTTCACTTTTCGAAAGTGAAACGCGCGCGCAGGAGGTAGGCGGAGGAGGCCTTCGTGCGCTAGTGACAGTGTTGACTCCTGTGTTTCGCGCTGGTGGTTGACACCGGAATTCGTTTTGGGCTAGTGTGGGCCTACACCGGAAAGGAGGTGGTCGGATGAGAAGTTCTGATGGACATAGTAGTACCAGACCAGGTGAGGTGGCTGAGTCTTAGGGCGGTTGCTCTAAGCGGAGTTCTCGAGGAACCTTTGGTTGGGGGAATCGGGAACATTTCTCGCAAACAATCCGTGAGTATGGGCTGATCCGCCGGGCACAGGCTGTGCCGGGCACCGGAGTGAGCGAGGGGCCACGAGAGTGACCACCTCAGTCAATCCCAAACAGTCCACCGGGCAGCCCGCAGGCTGAAAAGCTTGCGGGCTGTTCTTTATTTAGGTATCAGGTGTCAGGTATCAGGTGTCAGGAAAAGCGGCTTGCACCAGGTTCCCTGAGACCTGACACCTAAGAGCTGAGACCTTCCCCTCCCTTCCCTATCGGTGGCAAGCACTACCCGGCCTTGGCGATCGCGGTGTACAATCGCGCACTGGGGAATTTTCAAACGAATATATCCAACCTAATGAGCGCCAGGGGAAGAATTCGGTCTGGCGCTGTCGATTGCCCGCAGCCAAACACGCAGCAAAGCAGCGCTTTGCAGAATCGCTAAACTTCTATGAAAATTCTGCTGTATAACCCCGACAACGGCGTAACACGTAATTTCATGCCGCATCTATGGATGTTTCTGCTCCAGGCGCTCACGCCGCCTGGCCATGAGGTGTTGCTGGTGGATGGCAATGCGCAAGCCATGGATGAAGCGGGGATCGCGCAGTTTGTGCGCGACAACAATATTGGACTAGTCGGGATTGGCGCCATGACCCGAATGATTGCCAAAGCGTACCGCATGGCGGATGCGGTTCGGGCCACGGGAGTTCCGGTGGTGATGGGCGGACCTCACGTGACGGAGATGGCCGACGAAGCACTCGGCCGAGATGGCGGGCCGCGTCACGCCGATGCAGTTGCGCTGGGCGAAGCCGACGCGACCTGGCCGCGGATTGTTGAAGATGCTGCGCGGGGTCAACTTAAAGACGTGTATGCGCCGGTGGACGCCTTTGGCCAGGAGAGCAAGCCGACGCTGAAGGAATATCCGGTGATTCCGTGGCAGTCGATCGATCTGAAGCAGTTCAATCTGGTGCCGAAGGCCGCGAAGGCCACGCTCCAGAAAATCGGCGAAGGCTGGGGAACGTTTCGCCTTATTCCGGTCGAATCGGGACGAGGCTGCCCTTACGGCTGCGAGTTCTGCACGGTGACCGGATTTTTCGGGGACTCCATTCGCTTTCGCACCAACGAGAGCGTGGTGAACGAACTGCTGTTGCTGAAGGCCCGCGCCCGCAGCGAGAAGGGGCAGATGGCGGTGTTTTTCATCGACGACAATTTCGCCATCAATATCAAGCGCACGAAGTCGCTGCTGCGCGACATCATTGCCGCCGGCGCGCAGGTGCATTGGGTGGCGCAGATCAGCGCCAATTTATTGCGCGACGAAGAACTGGTGGACCTGATCGCGGATTCCGGAGGCAAGTGGATATTTATCGGCATGGAGTCGATCGACCCGGCCAATCTGAAAGACGTGAACAAAGGATTCAACAAGCCGGGTGAGTATGGGGCGGTGCTGGAGCGGTTGGCGCAACGCAACGTGTACGCCATTACGTCGTTTATTTTTGGCATGGACAATGACACGGCCGGAGTGGCCGAGCGAACTCTGGAACAAGTTCGCACCTGGCCTCCGGGTCTGCCGATCTTTGGTCTGCTGACTCCTCTGCCCGCAACGCCGCTTTACAAGCGGCTGGAAAAAGCCGGGCGGCTGACGCGGCCCAAGCACTGGCAGGAGTTCATCCCGTTTGCGATGGCGCACACGCCGTTGAAGATGAGCATTGAGGAAGCTCATGCCGAAGTGAATCATGGGTGGGACGAGGCTTATAGTCCGGAGGCGCTGGCGCATGCGGTCGAGTCGCTGAACGACCAACCCCTGGGTTACCGGGTGAACATCTTCCTGGCGCGCCTCTGTTTCCGCGGCATCTATTTCCCCATGATGGGGAAAATGGCATGGCTGAAGGTGATTGCGCAAAATCGGCGAACCATCTTCAAGCTTGTCAGGGAAGGGTTCAAGGCCGACGCGTGGCGCGGTGCGCCGGCGAGGATTTCCGCCAGCGCAGTGCCGCAGGCGGAGGCGGTCGCCGCGATCGCACAAGCAGCGGGTGGTGACGGGCGGACGATTGCGTTTCCCGCCGATTGAAAACGCGGCGCACGTCGGGTTGCGCTAACGCGATGAAAGTCGGTGCTGCGCGTGCATGACTGCACGCAAAACGTGTGCGCGGCCGTGTCCCACGACGAGGAAAAGGGCCGACGCCGCGAGTGCGCCCTGCGTGTCGTGACCAGAATCACAGAATCCTGTGACTTCAATCATCGTTCTAGCAAGAGATCCTCGTGATAATCAAAAGATTCGACTTGGCATGAAGATGCCCCGGCAGCTCGGCGCCGAGGCAATCGTTATTGTGGCGAACAGCGAGGTATCGGGGCCGTTCGCCTCGCGCCCATGATTCTTGCTTGGCGCCGGCCGGTGGAAGTCGAGAAGAAACTGCGACGACAGAACGGAACAAAAAACTGATCCACTCATGAAGCGATTCAAGGACACAGAACACCTGATCCGGCTCGCGGCCGTCATGGCAATTGCTGTGGTCGCATTTGTGGTGTTGCGAGCCGCGCTCGTGCCTCGCAGTTTTGGGGAGTACGGACACTACCGCGGTGCCGCCATCGCCGAAACAGCCTCCAGGCCGGTTGCCTTTGCCGGTCATCAAACTTGCGAGGCCTGCCACACCGACGTGGTGGATGTGAAGAAGCAAGGCAAACATGTCGTGGTGGCTTGCGAAGCGTGCCACGGAGCGCTCGCCACTCATGCAGAGGATCCCGGTTCGGTTCAACCCAAGAAGCTGGATACGGCAGTGGTGTGCGCCCGTTGTCATGAAGCCAACAGCGCCAAACCGAGCGGATTTCCGCAGGTGGTTACGGCAGACCACTCCGGAGGGCTGGCCTGTGACAGTTGCCATCAACCGCACCGCCCGAAAATTGAGACGGAGACGGAGGGAAAGAAATAATGGACATCACTCGCCGTCGATTGCTGGTGCTGATGCCTGCCGCGGCGGTTGCCTGGAAGTACGTTCTCGCGGGAACACCGGAGGCCTCGCCCAACTATAAGCTGACGGATCACTGGTGGGGCATGTTGCTGGACATCACCAAGTGCATCGGCTGTGGCAGTTGTGTCCGCGCCTGTGCGGAAGAGAATGACGTTCCGGACGGTTACTACCGCACCTGGGTGGAGCGCTACCATGTGGAGGATTGGAAGATTGAAAGGCCGGTGGTGGAATCGCCCGATGGCGGCAAGCACGGCTACCTGCACGAGGCAGCCGAAGGCGGCAAGAACTTCTTCGTGCCCAAGCTGTGCAATCACTGTGTGGAGTCTCCCTGCACGCAGGTGTGTCCGGTAGGCGCGACCTTCATAACTCCGGATGGAGTTGTGCTGGTGGACAAGACTTACTGCCTGGGCTGCCGCTATTGCATCCAGGCTTGCCCCTACGGGTGCCGCTCCCTCAATCCCAAGACGAACACGGCGGAGAAGTGCTCGCTGTGCTATCACCGGATCACCAAGGGACTGACCACCGCGTGCTGCGAAGTCTGCCCCACGGGCGCGCGCCAACTGGCCGACTTGAAAAATCCCAAAGATCCGATTCATGAGTTTTTGAGGACGCACTCGGTTCAGGTTCTAAAACCTTACATGGCGACCGGGGCGAAGGTTTTTTACAACGGCATGGACGGTTCGGTGAGATAAGGAGGCCCGTGCAAATACCCGTCGAAGGCTTCATGTACCCGAACGAAGTGGAGCTCCAATGGAGCATCCTGATCGTTCTTTACCCGTTCATTACGGGACTGGTGGCGGGTGCGTTCATTCTGGCTTCGCTCGAACGCGTGTTCCAAGTGCAGGCGGTGAAGCCGACGTATCGGCTAGCCCTGCTCACCGCACTCGCTTTTTTGCTGGTTGCCCCCCTGCCGCTGCAGTTGCACCTCGGACATCCGGAACGTTCGCTGGAAATGTATCTGACGCCGCACGGTTCCTCGGCCATGGCGATGTTCGGCTTTGTTTATCTCTGGTACCTGATGGCGGTGCTGCTGTTGGAGATATGGTTGGACTACCGGCGCGACATTGTGGTGATGTCCCAGAAAGAGAAGGGCTGGAAGCGTCTGGTCTATCGGGTCCTGACTCTGGGCTCCAGCAATATCAGTGCACGGGCGCTGCATATCGATGAGCGACTCGGGTATTTCATTACGCTGATTGGAATTCCATCCGCGTTTCTTCTGCACGGATATGTCGGCTTCATTTTCGGTTCGGTCAAGGCAAACCCCTGGTGGTCATCGCCGCTGATGCCGATCGTGTTCGTGTTCTCGGCAATGGTGTCGGGCATTGCCGCGGTCATGTTGATTTACATGTTCTCTTCGCGATTGCGCGGGCGGGAAATCGACATGCGCTGCCTGGACACGATCGCGCGCTATCTGCTCTACACCTTCATCATCGACTTCAGCCTGGAGATGCTGGATCTGCTGCAAAGAATCTACGAGGCGGACGAGTCTTTCCGCAGCCTGGATTTCATGGTGCATACGCGCTTGTGGACATCCCAGGTAATCATCCAGATCCTCCTGGGCACGGTAACGCCCATTGCGTTGATCGCGCTGAACCAGTTCGTAAAGCTCGCCGATGTTGCGCGCAAGCGGATCTATGGCCTGGCTGGATGTTTGACTCTGATGGGCATCTTTGCCATGCGCTGGAACGTGGTGATCGGCGGCCAGCTTTTCTCCAAGAGTTTTCTCGGGTACACCACTTACAAAATGGACTTCGCCACGCGGGAAGGGTTGTTACCCGCGCTCATACTCATGATTCTTCCCTTTGTCATTCTGTGGGTTCTGGTGAAACTCCTGCCACCCTGGCTGGAGTCAAGCCCAGCGCCCGCCATCAGCGCCGCTCCGGCGCGGGGAATCAACTAGCTCCGTCGCAACAGGACTGATGCGGAGAAGCAAATGGCGCAAGTGCACGACGGGATGGCGTTGGATGCGGAGCAAGTCGGCGAACGACTGCGCGAACTGGAACGGCGTGTCTCCGCATTAGAGGAGCAGCGGAATCTGACTGCTGTCGAGACTGAACCTGTCCGTACTGCCCAACCCCAAGCGCAGCCTCCCGCGATGCTGCCGGCACAACCTGAGTTGGAGCGGCCGGCGGCAGCCGTGCCCGTGTTCGGAAAGGCGATCCTCGCAATCGCCGGGGCTTACCTGCTTCGTGCTATTTCTGAGTCGGGCATATTGCCACACTTGCCGGTGCTGGCCGTCGCCATTCTATACGCCGGCATGTGGCTGGTCTGGGCGGTCAGGGTTCGCGCCAAGAGTCACATTGCCAGCGTCACCTACGGAGTCACGTCCGCATTGATCTTCTCGCCTCTGCTGTGGGAAGCCACAATACGTTTCCAGGTTCTGCCACCAAGCGTCACGGCAGCTCTGCTGGTGGCGTTCGTTGTGCTGGCGCTGGCTCTGGCCTGGCGGCAAAACCTGCAAGTGATACCGTGGGTGGCGACCTTGGCGGCCGTGGCTACGGCTTTGGCGCTCATCGTCGAGACGCATGAGCTTGTGCCCTTTACGGCTGCGCTCCTGGCCGTGGCCCTGGCCACTGAAGTTGTTGCTTGCCTGGGGCACCGGCTGAGTCTGAGAGCGGTTCCCGCCGTTGCCGCGGATTTGGCGGTTTTGCTGCTCGTCTATCTCCTGGCATCTCCCGAGGGGGTTCCGGCTGGCTATCGCCCCGTCAGCGTAACCATGCTGACGGCGCTGTGCTTTGCGCTGCTTGCCATCTACCTGGGAAGCATTGGGATTCGCAGCTTCGCGTTGCGCAATCGCCTCACTATCTTTGAAATCGCGCAGGGCGTGGTGGCGTTTGTGGTTGCGAGTTGGGGATCGCTCCGCGCCAGCCAGGGCGCTTCGGCGCCGATGCTCGGGGTCTTTTTCCTGTTGGCGGCGGCGGTGTGCTACTGGGGCGCGCTGTCGCGGTTCGTGGCCGACGCCCACACGCGAAATCGTCGCGTGTGCGCGAACTACGCGGCCGCACTTCTGCTGGCGGGAAGCTTCATGCTTTTCCCTGAAGATTTCCAGGTACCGTTCTTGTGCCTGGCGGCGGCGACCGCAGCCTTCCTATACTCACGCACCGGCAAGCTCAGCCTCGGGATGCACGCGTCCTTTTATCTGGCAGCGGCGGCGGCCGACTCGCCATTTCCGAATTATGCGCAAAACGCACTGGCCGGGACCGTGCCTGCGAACCCGGACTGGCGGGTTTGGGTGGTGGCCGTTTCGGCCTTTCTCTGCTATGCCATCGGGTCGCGGGTTTCGGAAGATAGTCGTAAGCGGCGGCTGCTTTGGGTCGTTCCCGCAGTGCTGTTCAGTTTCGCAGCGGCAGCTCTGGCTATTGTTGCGATCGTGTGGCTGGCCTCGGGTCGCGTGGGGCTGATCGCTTCGCGTCTTTCGGTGGTTCGGACGGTGGTGACATGTTTGCTTGCCCTGGCGCTGAGCTATCTCGGTTCTCGTTCGAAACGCGTCGAACTGCGCTGGGTTGCCTATGCTGCCGTCGCCTTTGGCGCCCTGAAGCTCTTGTTCGAGGACCTGCGATTCGGCAATGCAGGATCGCTTGTGGTCTCGCTTCTTTTCTATGGCGTAATTTTGATTCTGATCCCGCGGCTGACCAGGCTGGGAGAGGCCGAACCCTGACGTCTGCTGTCGATCCAAGGTCCCTGGTGACTCATCACGTGATTGCGACCTAGGTCGCGGTCTGCAAGATGACCACTAGCCGCCGCGGTCCATGCGCGCCCTGCACCAGAATTTTTTCGATATCGGCAGTGCGACTGGAGCCGCTGATGACGCACGCGAACGAGTTGCTGTCGAGTTTTTGTTCCTGCGAGACGCGGCTCAGGGCAGTGGCCAGATCGGGAACCAGTTGATCCACAGTCGCGTAAACGATGTGACAGGGGGCGATCACCGAGGCGCCTCGCCCGCCGCACGCAGCAGTTACCAGAATCGACCCGGTTTGTGCGATGAGAGATTCGGCGAGCGTGACCGTTGCCTGCGAAGCTTCGCCCGGCGCGCCTTGACTCGACCAGCGGATTGGCCGAGCAGGCGCGGCCTGTTCGATGAGCCGGCGCAGTGCTGGATCGTCTTGCACGAAAATTTCTCCTTCGGGTAGCGACTGGAGAACTTTCGAAAGCTGTCGCGCACTCGCGGCAGAATCGGCGGTCAGCGCGCATTCCATGAGATTGCCAACGCATTCCTGCTGGAATCGCTCGAGAGGATTGTTGATGGGCTCAAAGATCACTGGGCCGGATCTCAGCGCAGCCGGCTCCGGAACTACGGTGCGCAATCCTGCGCGAATCCGCTCCAGAATCCGGTCGCGGCTTGGATTGCCCGTTTGCGCTTCTTTAGTTTGTGCTTCTTTAGTTTGCATCAAGGCCTTTTCTCCAACGCGCACGAAATGATTCGGACGGCAGCGGCACGGGCGAGCGATAACGGTTCCACACCCGCATCGGGTCGAGGATCGATCCCGCGAGTCCGAGGCCGTAGATTATGCGCAGAGCCTTGCGCACCAACCAGCCACCGAGCGCGTACATGCGGGGACGAAGCATGGCGTAGCGCCAAACCCGGAATATCAGCCGCTCACTCGAACTGGTGGCTCCCGCCTCGGTGGCGTTGCGGCGGTTTTGCAGCAGGTGGTGAGCCAGATCGATTTTCACCGGACAAACGCTGCTGCAAGCGCCGCACAACGACGACGCGTAGGACAGGTGCTTGAACTCCTTGATGCCATTCAGATGCGGCGTAAGCACGCTGCCGATCGGTCCGGGATAAGTCGTGCCGTAGGTGTGTCCTCCGATGTGGCGGAAGACAGGACAGATATTCAGGCAGGCGCCACAGCGAATACAGTGCAGCACCTCGCGCTGTTCCGCATCGGCCAGCAACTGGCTGCGTCCGTTATCCACCAGCACCACATGGAATTCTTCTGCGCCGTCGACTTCGCCCGGCCGGCGCGGTCCGCCGATCAGCGTGCCGTAGGTCGTGATGCCTTGCCCGGTGCCGGAGGTTGCGAGCACCGGCCATAACACGGCCAGATCCTCGAGCCGGGGAATTACTTTCTCGATGCCGGTGACCACCACGTGAATGCGTGGAATGCTCGTGCACAGGCGGCCATTTCCTTCGTTGGTGGAAATGGCGATGACGCCGGCATCCGCCACCAGAAAATTCGCGCCCGAAATGCCCATCTCGGCGGCGAAAAAGGCCTGGCGCAGTATGCGGCGTGCTGCCGCCATCAAATCCGCCGGATCGTCGCTCTCGATTCCTGGGTCCAGTTTTTCCCGAAACAACTTGGCGATTTGGCCCCGGTTGAGATGCATGGCGGGGGTGACGATGTGGTAGGGAGGTTCCTCGCGCAGTTGCACGATGAACTCGCCAAGATCGGTTTCCCAGACCTTAATGCCAGCCTTCTCCAGAACAGGGCTGAGCTGGATTTCCTCCGTCACCATGGATTTCGACTTCACCACGGTGCGCACACCGAGCCGGGTGGCAACGTTCTTCACATAGGTGCAGGCCTCTTCGCTATTGGCCGCCCAGAAAACATGTCCGCCGCGCGCAATCACTTTTTCTTCGAACTGGAGAAGGTAGCGATCCAGATGATTGATGGCTTCCCGCTTGATCTCCTGGCACTTCTCGCGAGCGGCTTCCCAATCCTTGATTCGCGCACGCCCCTTGAGGTGTGCTACATCGTAGCTTTCCATGCCGCGCCGGATGATTTCGCGGTGCATCAAGTCCGCCGACTTCACGGCGGCGTCGTGCAGGAAGCGTTGTGCCGCAGTTTGGCTCACGGTCTCTCCTGCGCAGAGCTCTTCTGCGCCAAGCCGTCCTGCGCGAGGATGCTGGCAAGATAAATGGTGCGGGTTGGCGCCTGGCGCTTGCCCAAAATTCCTTGCAGGTGCATCAGACAACTGGGATCGGTCGCGGTCACGAACTCGGCGCCGGTCGCGGCCACACTCTCAGCCTTGGAAGTTCCCATGGCGGCGGAGATGTCGGCGAACTTTACGGCAAAGGTTCCGCCAAAACCGCAGCATTCCTCGGAGCGGACCATTTCAATCAGCTTCAGCCCATCGACCTGGCGCAAAAGCTGTAGAGGCTCGTCGCGGAGCTTAAGCTCGCGGAGCCCGTGGCAGGAAGCGTGATAGGTGACCGAGTGCGGGAAGGTTGCGCCGACCTGGGTGACAGCGGCCACCTTCACCAGAAACTCCGAAAACTCAAACGTGCGGCTGGCTAAGGCGGCGGCGTCCTCGCGCAACGAGCTGTGGGCCAGCAGTTCCGGGTAAAACAGGCGGATCACGCTGACGCACGAACCGGATGGGCATACGACAAAATCGGTATTCTTGAAGACGCGAACAAAATGCTCGGCACACGGCCGCGCATCCCCCCAGTATCCGGTGTTGAGGGCAGGCTGGCCGCAACAAGTCTGGTCCTCCGGGAACTCGACTGCGCAGCCCACCCGGCGCAGCACCTTGACCGTGTCGACCGCCACCTCGGGCAGCAGTTGGTCCACGAAGCAAGGGACGAATAGAGATACTTTGCGTTTCACGATTTAACCGTCAGACAGTCCAACCTTCAGGCGATGGGAGCGCTTGGCGACCAGCGCCTAAAGGCGCTCTCCTAACAAGGTACTTACGGTATGCCTGAAGGCATACCCTGATACAAATCGCACTTGCACCACTATACAAACCGCACTTGCACCACAGGCCCTTACCGCGCCACCAAACGCGTAAACGGAAATACGTAGGCCTGGAGCGTCACCATGATTCCCACCAAAGCCGCCAGCGCCAGGCTGTGGAAGAATACGTAACGCAGTATGTCTCCCTCGTGCCCGTACCATTCCGTCGCCGTACTGGCCACGACGATGCTTTGCGCATCGATCATTTTGCCCATGACCCCACCCGAACTGTTGGCGGCGCTCATCAGGATGGGAGAGAGCCCGATCTGCTGCGCCGAGATCTTCTGCAGGCTGCCGAACAG
>JBEKWL010000054.1:0-19921 GCA_049513095.1 Terriglobales bacterium | reverse complement strand
TTCGCTTTCAATTTCGTCGACGAAAACAAAAAAGAAGCCCTCTACTGGCGCGACGTGGGCACGCTCGAAGCCTACTACGAAGCCAACATGGACCTGGTTTCAGTCTCTCCCGTCTTCAATCTCTACGATGAGCAGTGGCCCATTCGTACCCACCAGCGCCAGTATCCGCCGGCAAAATTTGTGTTTGCCGAAAACGAGCGCATGGGCCACGCCCTCGATTCCCTGGTTTCCTCCGGCTGCATCATTTCCGGCGGGTCCGTCCAGAATTGCGTGCTCTCTCCGGATGTCCGCGTCAACTCCTACTCCGAAATCGAGGACAGCATTCTGTTCTCGCACGTGAACGTGGGACGCAGTTGCCGCATCCGCAAGGCCATCATCGACCGCGACGTGCACATTCCCGAAGGCACCACCGTCGGCTACGATGTCGATGCCGACCGCGAACGCTACTTCGTCACCGACAGCGGCATCACGGTCGTAACGCGCGATTACTCCTTGTTTGAGAATCCCGTGTCCATTGACTACTTCACCAGTGAGTAGCGCAGGTCGCAGGTCTCGCACGGGAACCCAATGCCCTGAGATTTTCCTGACACCTGAGACCTGACACCTTTCTCCTAGTTCATCTTGAGGCGAACGGTTCGGGCAAGCTTCCTCTGCTGTTGGTCGAAGCTGTATAGGTAGTCCACGCCCAATTCGAGCGCCGCCGCCACATGCAGCAGGTCTGCGGTGCGTGTTCCCATTTTCGCCGCCGTTTGTTGAGAGAGTTGGCGCGCCCGTTCGAATACAGGTTCCGACAAGCCCCGGAGTTGGAGAATCCCGTCGCGCAAATCCTTCTCGAAATTGGCCAGTGCCGATTTGGCTGCAACTGGCGAAGCTTCTCTTCGGAAGACCCGCAACCCAAAGGCGTTGACAACCTCCAACTCTCCTAAAACGGTGAGGAAAAGGTCCCCGGTGGAGGCCTGCATGGTGCGAAGGGCAGCGGCGGAATTCGCATCCGGGATGTAGAGAGATACAAGAAAGCTGGGGTCGGCGTAGAACTTCAATACCGATCCCGATCGGCGGATATCAAATCCGCTCCGCTAACCGCCAGCACTTTGTCGCCGAAGATGGAGCGCATGCGCGCGCGGAAATCGGGCCAGTCCTTCGCTGCTTCCGCGCTTTCCGGCACCAGGCGGGCGATGACCCGCCGGCGCTTGGTAATTTGAATCTCTTCCCCTTGGCGCAAAAGGCGCTCAACCTTCTTGAACCCGTAGCGGAGGTCCCGAACCGAGGCTTTTTTCATGTGATACATATTAGCATCACAAATACAATTCTGCAACCGGGCGGCAGCCCTAGTGCTTCACCAAATCGTCGGCCAGCAAATGTGCCTTCTGCGCCAGCAAACTCGCTCTCCGCAAATCGCCTTCCTGCAGCGCCGAACGCGCGCCGCCCATATAGTTTCGGATTTGTCCCACCGTCTCCTGCTGTCGCGCGTCGAGCGTGCGTTCTGCCAGCAGTTTCAGTTGGTCGGCGGCCGAGCCCAGCAACCGTTCCGCGTTCTGGCGCTGGCGGGCGGCTTCCGCGGGAGTCATGTCGGGCGCAATCTGCGCCGCCGGTTCGCTCGCTCCGCCCTCGCGAACCACAATCTTCCGCGGGCCCCCATCCTGCGCCGGCACGGCGCGCTTGCGGCGTTTCACGGTTCCACTCGCCGAAGTCCCGGGCGAAGTCCCGGCCGAAGTCCCGGCCGAAGTCCCGCTCGCCGAACCAGTATCCGTCTTTTCCTTCGACGCGCTTTCCGCTGCTTTCTGCCCCTCAGCTGGCGCGGCCTCTGCTGGCTCCGCCGGCGCAGCCGGAGCTTGTCCCGCGGAATTCGCGGAGCCTGCCGGCTCCTGTTGCTGCGGGGCCATCCCCGCAGCCGGGAGACCCAGCCAAAGCGCAATCGCCAGTCCACAGGCAAGTCGCATAAGAGTGCCAAAAGAATTGTTTCCCACCCTAACCAAGAACGCAAGGGTAGGCGATTGGGGTAGCTCAGTCCCCGACAAACGGCGTGTGCTTCCGCATCCTGCCCAATGGCAATTCTCCCACCGATTCCTAGGAGTCTGTTTCCGGCAGGGACTAAGTCTTCACCAGGCACGGCAAAGATTTCAGTTGACAATTATATCATTTACTGATATATCAGTCACACATATACCACTGGGTCCATGCATTTCTGAACAAGGATTTTTGGACAAGGTCCGCCGATGCCTTCCAAGACGAACAATATCCCCGAGGATCTGCGGCACTTGCTTCCGCTCACGCCGTCCGTGTTCTATATCCTGTTCGCCCTGGTTGATGGTGAGAAACACGGGTATGCCATTATGCAGGATGTCCTGACGCTGTCTGAGGATAGGTTTCGGATGGGCCCCGGGACGCTCTATACCACGATTCAGCGGCTGCTCAATCTCTCGGTCATCGAAGAAACCACGGGCTCTGGTGACGCCTCAGATCACGAAGCCAGACGGCGATATTACCGGCTTACTCGAAATGGAAAGATCCTGCTGGAGGCCGAGATCAGTGGGATGGAATCAGTGGTACGCCGTGCTCGAAGAAAGAAGCTGACGCCAAGAACTGCGGAGTGAGCCGTATGCCGAACGCTCTTAGAATGGGTTGCTCCCTTTACCGCTTATTGCTCGGTTTTTACCCGCGCGAATTTAGTCAACGGTTCGGTGCGGAGATGACGCAAGTTTTCGCGGACCAGATGCAAGAAGAATGGAAGCGGCACCGGGTGGTTGGTATCGTTCGAGTAAGCCTCATTGCTGGATGGGAGGTCATGAGTGTGGCTGTACCTCTCCAACTGCACAACTCGGCCGTGATTGCTGTTGCATTGGCGTTCGTCAGTTCATCCGCTCTTTTCCTGGCGCTCTTCCGCGCAGTCTCACGGTAGCGCGCGAGAGTAGTGTGAGGAACCGTCCGCTGAGAGAGGCTGTCGAACATCTCTCTCCGATTCTGCCGTTTTCTGTCGTTAGGAGGTGTCTCAATGCGTGGTCAAATGCCCGTCGCCTTACTGGCCGTTGTGCTCGCTACCCTGGAAGCCGCCGGGGGAACGCAAGAATTCGTCTATCTAGGCATCTTGAGGAGCGAGACCTATCCCCTCGTTGCCGGAGCGTTCGGGATTCTTGCCGGCGTCCTGCTGCTGGCAGCGGGAGTCGCTTTGCTGCTCGGTTCCCCGCTCGTCGCTGTTCTGGTGCCAGCCACCGCATGGATATCCATACCCGTTTTCATTCTGTGTGGCATCGTCACCCACAGAGCCGGCTGGCCAATAACGGCTGCTGGCATCCTTTTCCCGTTGTTCCTGGTTTTCTTTTGCCAGAAGGCCGGCAAAGCTGGCAATGTGCTCTCCAAGACCTGAGTGCGACCAGGCCAGGGCAATGCACTCATTCGCAAGAAAAACCGGGGAAACGTTTCCGCTTCCCCGGCTCATGTTTCAGCTTGAGTCTTGGTTTTACTCGGTGCTGCCAGATTCGGCGGCGGAGCTGATCGATTCGTTTTCCGGTTGCAGTATGACGCCGTCAAAGGGAGTCGCGCCCACGAAGCGTCCGCCAATCACGCTGACCCGGCGCAGCGGAAATCCGCTGTCCGGACCGCGCTGCCAGGAACGTCCACCGTCGCGGCTCTCGAAGATCACGCCGGTCGCGTCGCTGGTAGCCAGCAGGCGATGGTGGGTGGAATCGAGGCTGACGGACGTGATGTCCTTGGCGGGCAGACCGTTGACGACATGCTCCCAGGTCGCGCCCCCATCTCCGCTGCGGAACGCGCCTTCGCGGGCGGCGATCATGATCTGGCTATCGGAAGCAATGGCCGCGTTGTGGATGCCGACCAGATACGATGGCAGACCGGCATGTTTCCAGGTCGCCCCACGGTCATTCGAGACCAGCACGCTGGAACGCGTAGCCGCGACCACTGTGGAACCTTCAGCTCGCACCGAAACGAAGTCCAGCTCTCCCAGAATCTGTCCGCCCTTCCAGGTTTTGCCCTGGTCCGCGCTCGAGTAGATGCCGCTGGTAGTTGCCGCCAGCCAGCGTCCGGAACCGAGCTCCAGATCACCGAGTTCAAGATCGTTGACGCGCGATACGAGCTCCTTCTTCTCTATGCTTGTTTTGGTGACTGCTTTGCGCGAACCGTTGCTTGTGATTTTCGAAGTATGCTCGATCACCACGACGTTCATGGAATGCCATTCGCTGCCATTGTGCTCCAGCGAATACACGCCGTGGTTGGTGCCGGCAACCAGCACTCCGCTCGGAGCCTGCTTGAGCGCGAACACGTCTTTTCCGCCGAGCCCGGCCGCTTTCTGCTGCCAGTGCTGCCCGGCGTCATGGGAATAGAACACGCCGCCGTATTCGCGGTCGTTGACCACGCCCACGAAGAGCGTGCTGGCATTTTTGTTATCGGCCAGGATCGCAGATACATAGCGATGCGCATAGCCGTGGTTGGAAGTGGTCCAGTTGGAGGCCCCATCGCTCGAAGCCATGACGCCGCTGCGGTCGGTGGCGAGCAGCACGCGATTGGAATCCCGCGGATCGATGAGTACGTCATTGACGACGACCTCGGGATCGCTTACACGCTTCCACACCTTGCCCAGATCGGTCGACTTCCACAGCCCTTCCGTGGTTCCGGCGTAAACGATCTTTTCGTTCGTCGGATCCTGCTTGAGCACGCGGGTGCGGCGCGCCGAAAACGGAATTCCCTGAATCTTCGAAAACAGGTTGCCCGCGGTCTCGCTTTTATAAATTCCCGAGCAGGCGCTGGCGAAAACGATCGAGGGATTGTCATGGTCGACGATCACCGAGAACACGTCGGAGTCGTCGATCATACCCTTATTAATGTGCTGCCAATTGGCGCCGCCGTCGGAAGTTTTCCAGGCCAGGTGCCAGGTTCCGGCATAGACGGTGTTCGGATCTTTGGGATCGACCGCGATCGATTCAATATTCTTGATGTCGGCCGAGTTCGCGGGCGACAGGCGCTCCCAGGTGTCGCCGCCATCGTTGCTGCGGAACACGCCATCGAGTGCGCCTGCGACCAGGACTTTCGAATCACTCCTGTACATGGCCAGGGCGCGGATGGATTTGCCGTGCATGGCGGGCAGCGTCTCCCAATTGCGGCCGCCGTCGCGGGTGCGGAAAACTTCGCCGATCTGCTGGCTCGATCCACTCCACGCCGACACATAAATACGGTTGGAATCCTGCGGATCGATGGCGATGTGGTCGAGCACGTAGTCATCGCCGCCCAGGCGCGCCAGGCGCGACCAGGTGCGTCCGCCATCATTCGAAGCAAACATCTGGCCGGTGCTGGTGCCGAGCAGGATGCGATCCGGATTGTGCGCGTCGTACGCCAGACTGCGCGCATCGCCGCCATCCGGACCCAACACCTGCCAGGGCCCGGAGGCCAGCAGTGCAGTGCTCATAAGAGTGACGGCTAGACTGACTGCAAGAACCAGTAACCCTGTGCGGAGAACTTTCCCTTTGACTGTGAAATCCATGCGCGTAGATTGACCCCTGCGAACGATATTCGCCTGCGCTCAACTGTAGACAGGCTAGCACGGCAGAGGCAAGGTTACCGAAGGGCAAAAAAATAGAAAGGCCGGAAGGATTAACCCCACCGGCCTTTCGTGCTCTTCCTACTCAGTTATTCGGCCTTTTTCGCCGCTTTCTTCTTGGCCATCGGTTTTGGATGATCCGGGACCGCCTTTACCTTCGTCTCATCCACCGGGGTCGTGCTGTCGGCGTTGGGGAAGGTCGCGCCCGCCGGAACGATCCACTGTTCCGAAGTCGCCGTGCCTGCGTTTCCGGTGCGGGTCTCGATGCGGCTGGGGTCGATGTTCTGTTTCGCCTCGCCTCCCGAGATGTAGGCCTTCACGTTGAGGGCTCGCTCGCCCGCCAGGTTCTTACGCTTTTCAGCCGGATCGGCGTTCCCCACCACCACCAGCTTGGCGTCTGGATCCTGTTGCAACTTCAGTGCAACATCGTCCAGCTCAGCCTTGCAAGTGTTGTCGACGCGCCACGGCTTCTTGAGGTTCGGATACGCGCACTCGTTCACCTTGACTGCCTGCGGTGGCGGCGGTGGCGGATTTTCAACCGTCACCGAGCTCGAAGTCGAGGCCGTCAAGCCGCGCGAGTCGGTACAAGTAGCGTGGATCGCGATGGGGCCCGACGAAGCCCCGGTGGTGTTCAGAGTCGCGGAGTTTCCGCTGCCCGAAATGCTGCCGCCGCTCGCGGTCCATCCACCCACGGTTACCGGAACGTTATCCGGACTGGTGCAACTGCAGGTGATGGTGGACGGAGTGCCGGCCTGGACCATCGACGGATTCGCCGAGCAGGAAATCTGCGGCGGGTTCTTGGGCAGTTCCTTCACGGTGAAGTTGGCGGTACAACTGGCCACGTTGTTCTTCGTGGCCCTGGCATCGGTGACGGTGGCGGTGACGGTGTAGCTGCCGCCGCTGACGCCCGTCGTATCGACGCTCGCACCCGTGTCCTTGCCCGCGATCTTGCCCCCGTTGCTCGCCCAGGTGTAAGTGAGCGTGTGCTTGGGGTTAAAGTTGCTGGCAACGACGGTGGCGTTCACCGGCTCGCCCACCATGACTTCGGCGGGCTGCACCGAGCACGCCGCCGCTACCGGTACTTCGGGAGGCCCGCCGCCAAACTTGAACACCAGACCGGTGCGCAGTAGGGCGCCGTCATAGTTCGGACGGCGCAGCGAGGGATCGTCAGGCGCCACGACCGAGGCATAGCCTTCGTGCGCCCACTGGAAGTCGGCTTCAAACACGCGCCACGAGACCGCCTTGCAGATTTTGAGATCCATGCCGCCGCCAAGCAGCGCTCCGACGCCGAGGCTGTGGTGGACACCGTCTGGCCTGATGCGGTCGAATCCGACTAGCGTGTGAATGAAAAAGTCCACACTCTCGCCGCGCCAAGTGGCCTTTGGCCCCACGCCGCCGAAGATGTCATTGCCGACGCCGTCCCTCCAGTTCTCGCCGTAAGTGCCTTCGAACGCCAGATTCTTGGTGAAGTTGTAGGCCCCACCGAAACCAAACCCGTCGGCCATCGATTTCAGCTGGATGGCATTGGGCGGGCTGTTCGTATCGGGGACGTTGCCGCCCGGGTTCAACCACTGATAGCCAACGAACACCTCCACCTTCGGGTACGTGTCGTCCGACTGCACACTCGGCGTCTTAGGCGCAGCAGTTTGTGCGTTCAGCGTAGACGGCAAGCAAATCACAACCAGGGCCAGGACGAGCGCGACGCTCGCGCATCTCCGGTAGGTTTCTCGACAAAGTGACATTTGAGTTCCTCCCAATCGAATCCAATACAATCTATTTAGTAGAACTGGAATCCATAAAGCCTTACGGCATGCACGGATAGCGGCATCTTGGGAACACAGAATTCTACAGCAACTGAGTATTTTTGCAAATGATTGGCGGATATCTTTATCGCTTCCTCGGGTCGAGGATCCATCAGCTTCTGCGGATGATTGCGCCGAAATGATCTCAAATTGATATTCTTGCAGTCCGGGCCGGGTTGCGAGGCAGCTCCCTTCCTTGAATAATGCTGGTGGGGACATAGCATAGGAATATGGCACACGAACGCGTACTGATTGTTGAAGACGAAGAGAACGAACGAACCGGGCTGGCCGAACTGGTCTCGGGATGGGGCTACCGCACCGACACGGCGGCCGACGGCGTGGAAGCTCTGGAAAAAATTTCCGTCTTTGCTCCCTCCATCGTGATCACGGACGTGAAGATGCCCCGCATGGGCGGCATGGAACTGGTGGAGAAGCTGGCGGACGACGTGGCCCAGTCGATTGCGGTGGTGATGGTGACCGCCCAGAAGGCGACCGACACCGCATTTCACGCGGGCCGGCTGGGCGTGCACGATTACATCGAGAAGCCCATCGACTTCCGCCGGCTGCGCTCCATCCTGACCAACATCGGCGAGATCCTGAACACCCGCACCGAAAACGAATCGCTGCGCCGCCGCTTGCGCGACAAAGGAGCCCTGGGTCTTCTGGTCGGCGCCTCCGCTCCCATGCAGGAGGTTTTCCGCCTCATCGAGTTGGTGGCTCCGAGCACGGCCTCGGTGCTGATCACCGGCGCCAGCGGAACCGGCAAGGAATTGGTGGCGCGCACCATCCACGATCTGAGTCCGCGGCGCAATAAACCTTTCGTCCCCATTAATTGTGCCGCCATTCCCGAGACCCTGATGGAGAGCGAAATTTTTGGCCACGAAAGAGGCGCCTTCACGGGCGCGATGGAGCGCCGCACCGGCTGCTTTGAACTGGCCGAAGGCGGCACCCTCCTGCTCGACGAGATTGGCGAAATGCCGGTGGGCACCCAGGCCAAGCTCCTGCGCGTGCTCGAAGATCACAAACTGCGGCGGCTCGGCAGCAAGGTCGAAACTTCGGTGGACGTGCGCGTGCTCGCCTCCACTAACAAGGTTCCCGACGATGCCGTGGCCAACGGAGAGCTGCGCGAGGATCTTTATTACCGGCTCAACGTTTTCAATATTCATTTGCCGGCGCTGCGCGAGCATAAGGAAGATATCCCCGAGTTGGTCAAGAGCCTGCTCGCCGACATGAACCTGAAGCACGATCGCAAGGTGGCGGACGTGAGCGAAGCCGTGCTCAATATTTTTCAGACTTACTCCTGGCCGGGCAATGTGCGCGAGTTGCGCAATACCCTGGAACGCGCCGTGATCGTCTGCGAAGGCGGACTGGTGGAAAGCAAGCACTTGCCCCCGGGCTTTGGCCAGAGCGTGCGGCAGGTGGCGAACGATCCCGATGCCGTGCACCTGGGCGTGGGCACGACCGTCGGGGAAGCGGAGAAGTTGCTCATCCTGAAAACTCTGCAGGCCACCAATAACAACAAAACGCGATCCGCGGAGATGCTCGGCATCAGCTTGAAGACGCTCCATAACAAGCTGAAAGAATACGGCCGCCCGCAGGATGCAGAAGAAGGGCTCAGCTCTTAGGTCTCAGGTCTTAGAGAGCGCACAAGCATTTCCAAGGCCTGAGACCTAAGACCCGAGACCTGACACCTAGGACCTGACGCCCGCTTTTCGATGACTCGCAAATTCATCATCGTGTTCGTGATCACCACCCTGTTCACGGCGCTGGTGGTCGCCTTCTCCTGGATTTACCTGTCGCAACTGCTGCGCCAGCGCTTGCTGTGGGCCGACGAAACCGCTTCCCAGCTCACCAACCAACTGGAGTACGCCGCCTCCAAAGCCGTGCCTGACCTGACCAGCACGCGGGTTGACACCAACAATCCCAAGGCCATGCGTGCCGCCATCACCAAATATCTGCAGACCGACACCAACCTCAACGACATGCTGGAATCCGTGGTGGGGAATTCTCGCATCATCTACGATGCCGCCATCATTGATCCGAACGGCGTGGCGATTCTCGATACCAATCCCGCGCTGAATGGCAAGCCGCTTCCGCACCGCGCTGCTTTGGGCGTGTTGCGCGACGCCGGCTTCCGCCGCCAGTTGCGCCTGCTCTACGCCCCCTCCACCGTTTATGACGTGAGCATCGGGCTGGAGCTGGATGGGCATGCCTTCGGCAGCGTTCGGGTGGGCGTCTCCACGGTTTTTCTGCGCAACGAACTGACGCCGAGACTGCAGCAGGCGGCTTTCTTTTCCGTGCTCGCGATTTTTTGTTCGCTCGTGCTGGCCGCCGTGGTTTCAAATGTTGCGCTCGGCCCCTTGAAGGCCATCAGCCGCAACCTGGACAGCGCCAGCGCCGGAGATCTGTTGCCGGCTGAGGAAACCAGCGCCGACGACGAAGTTGGCCTGGTGTCGCTGAAGATCGCCCACCTCGGCCGGCAGATTCGCGATACCAACCAGATTTTCTCCGCCCTCAAAGACAACGTCGAGCAGGTCATGACCAAGCTGCAGGACGGGCTCATGCTGTTCACGCGCGATACCCGAGTCGTGCTCGTGAGCGCCTCGGCGGAAAAATTTCTGGGACGCCCGCGCCGCGAAATCCTCGGACACACCGCGGAAGAAATTTTTTCCGATGGCACAGTTCTCGGCGCCGTCGTTCTGCCCGCATTCCAGAAGCAGCTGCCCCTGCTGCAGTACGAATTCGACGCCGTCGATGGCCGCCGGGTTCAGGTTTCTCTCGACTTCATTCAGGAAAAGGGAACCCCGATTGGCGCGCTGCTCACCATGCGCGATGCCGAATCGGCGCGCCGCATTGAAAACGACATCGAAATGTCGCGGCGCCTTTCCGCCAGCGGACGCCTGACCCGGGGCGTGGCCCACGAAGTCAAGAACCCCATCAACGCCATTGTGCTGCACTTGCAGTTGCTGCAAAACAAATTGCAGCAGGACGATCCCGAAACCCGCCGCCACATGGACATCATCGGCAACGAAATTCACCGCCTCGACCGCGTTGTGCAAATCCTGGTGGACTTCACCCGTCCCCGCGATTTGCGTTTGGAAGACGTGGATTTGCGCAAAATTCTGGAGAGCGTATCGGCGCTGACCGCGCCCGAGGCCGCGCGTCACGGCGTGCGCGTGGTGCAGCAACTGCCCCACCAGGACCTGTCAAACGAAGACCTGCCCCACCGCGATGACGCACTCATGGTGCGCGTGGATTCCGATCTGATAAAGCAGGCGATTCTGAACCTGGTGCTGAACGGAGTGCAGTCCATGACTGCGGGAGGAACGCTCACTCTGAAGGCGCGGCGCGATGGCGAAACCATTCTCGCCGAAGTGCTTGACCAGGGCTGCGGTATTCCTCCCGAAGCGCAGGAGAAAATTTTCGAACTCTACTACACCACCAAAAGCGACAAAGGTGGCAGCGGAATCGGCCTGGCGCAAACCTACCAGATCATGCAGTGGCACTATGGCTCGGTAGAATTCGATTCCATCGTCGGAGCCGGCACAACCTTCCGCCTCCGCCTGCCGGCGGCCGCGGCAAAATCGGAGAGCCGCGAAGAAGTAACGGCCTGAGCGAGCGCCAGGCGCGAATCTTTGCGGATCATGGTTATTGCACATCAGCGCTATTGCAAATCAACCGTCTGGGCGAGACGGAAGCTGAGACGGCGATCGATGCCGAAGACGATATCTTTGTCTTTATCTTTCTGACTATCTTGCTGACTGGCGCCAGAAACCGCTCCATTAGCGGGGTTTCGCTCGTCGCGGGAGCCGCCTTTGGCAAAGATGCTGGAGGTCTCGATCATCACCGCCTTGCCGCCGACGTTCAAACTCACCAGCACGATCCGCAGATAGCCGGGTTCGAGCGGGCTTTCGGGCGAGCCCCCGGGCGAGGTTTCGAGCAAACGCTCGGAAGGCTTGGCTTCGAGCACGCGGCCAGTGGCGGGAGTGCCGCGGGCAACGAGCGTCTGGCCGTCGATCACCACCGGCTCGTCGATGGTTGCGCTGAAAGTGTCTCCGGCATGCGACGACGCGCTCGAAAGTGCGCTCTGCAGGCGAATCGGGATGGGCGTTCCCTCGGGCAGTTTCGTGGCCGATGGAATCAGCGCCTGGCTGGGCGAAATGCCGGTCGAGTGCGGCGGGCGATCGAAGGGAAGCTTCTGTGAATCCGCCGGGTTCGAAGCGTTGTCACCCGTAGGCCGGCCGCAGCCGCACATGAAGCTGAGCATCACCAGAACGATGGCGATGCGATGGGCAGGGGACGCCATAAGCTTCTCCATCATGTAGCTGCCCGCGCTTTCAGGCCTCGTTGGTGGATGCCATTCCAATGTTGTCCCTTTTTCCCGGCGTAAACTCCATGCAGATTCTAAATCGAATCAAGAGAAAACACAGGCGTGGGTTTTCTCGAACCATCCGCTGGCGCGCCATCTCATTAATTAGAGTAGACTTTGCGTCGAGCGAGCCGCGTCTTTCGGCATCACTGCGGGGAGAGTCACCATGAAACCGCGCATCCAGGCAATTGCGTTCGACGCTTACGGTACGTTGTTCGACGTGCACTCGGTGATTGCACTGTGCAACCGCAAGTTTCCCGGCCAAGGCGCTGATCTGAGCAAGCTCTGGCGCGCCAAACAGTTGGAGTACACCTGGCTGCGCAGCCTCATGGGCCGGTACGAAGACTTCTGGATGGTGACCGAGTCGGCGCTGGTATTCGCCTGCCGCAGTCTCGGCCTCGCTTGCCCGGCCGAGACCCGCAGAGAGTTGATGGAATCCTATCTGCACCTCGACACCTTTCCCGAGGTGAAGTCGGCATTGGGTAAGCTGGCGCAATATAAGTTGGCCATCTTGTCGAATGGCTCGCCGAAAATGCTCGCTGCCGCGGTTGAAAACTCCGGTCTGAAAGGCGTTTTCGCCGACGTCATCAGCGTTGACAAAGTGCAGATCTACAAGTCGAGCCCACGTGTGTACGCCCTGGCTTCCGAGCACCTGGCCGTGCCCGACAACGCGATTGCCTTCGTGTCGTCGAATTTCTGGGACATCGCGGGCGCCAAGTGCTTCGGCCTCTGGACGTGCTGGGTGAACCGGGGCAAGCTTCCTGAAGATGAACTGGGAGTCCGGCCGGACGTCACCGTGGACACGCTCGATGGGCTCATCACTGTCCTGGGTTGAACGCCAGTCTTGTAAGTCGCCTGATCGTGATTGCGAGGCCGCTAGCAGGCTGCGGGAGAAGTCGATTTTCGATGCCCAGCCCCTAAAGGGGCGACTGATTTCCAAGAACTTACGGCATCGCTAAAGCGATGCCCTGATACGAAACGTTAGTTTTTCCGCAGCCTGCTAGAGGTTCCGAATTGGGGCGGCTGTGCTCGCCCGTATCGGCATTCCGCACCCCGCGCCACCATCTCTATTCCTCTCGATTCCGTCCGCATCATCGCCCGAATCATCACAAATTGAATGTGATGGCTCGCACTTAGCAGCGATGGCTTTAGCACTACTCTTTCCCTAACCAGGTTTAGCGCGGTTTCATTCGCGGAAAAATTGGGACTTGCTTTTTCCCGGTTTGGAATCGGAGCGAGGTGTCAGGTCGCAGGTCTTAGGACTTTGTTTTCCTGAGACCTGAGACCCGAAAATTCAGAGGAGCGGTATGGGCATGAACGTCATCAATCAATTCCCGGCGGCGCGCGATTCCGACCGCGATCTGTGCTTCCAGGCGATGTTTGAAGGGGCTGCGATTGGAATCGGGATTTGCCGGCTCGATGGCCGGATTCTGCAGGCGAATCCGGCGCTGAGCAGACTGCTTGGCTACAGCCAACAGGAACTGACGGGCAAGCACGCGGGCGAGCTCTGTCCGGAACGTCGTTTCGAAATTGGCCGCGAACTTCGTCGCCCGCTCGATCCCGGCAATCTTTCGCAAGACGAACGTTTGTTGGGTGAGCTAATGCGGGACGAGCGCGGCTGGTTCGAAATCGAAAAAAGCTACCGGCGCAAGAATGGTTCCGAACTCTGGGGGCATCTGACGGTGTCCTTGGCGCGTGACGCGCGACGCCAGCCCGCCTTCCTGATCGCGATGCTGGCGGACGCAACCGGGCACAAGCGGGTGGAAGAACAGCTGCACGAAGCCGAGAAGATGGAAGTCATCGGACGGCTGGCGGGAGGAATCGCCCACGACTTCAATAACTTGCTGACCGGCATTCTCCTCTACTGCGACCTGCTGACCGCGGGATTGGAGAGCGACGGATTCGGGAACACCGAATTGGCGAACACTGGATTAGCGAACACTGCATTGGAGCGGAGCCGGCTGAGCCAGCACGTTGAAGAAGTCCGCTTGGCAGGCGAGCAAGGGTCCGCGCTGACGCAGCAACTATTGGCGGTCGCGCGCAAGCAAGCGGCGCAGCCACGCCCGGTCCCGATCAACGAAATTGTGACTTCCACGGAAAATCTGTTGCGGCGGCTGATCGGCGAGCAGATTGAACTGGTCGTAGTTTTGGACCCCGCGCTCGACCCGGCGCTCAACTCCTGCGCCGGACTTGTGTTCGCCGATCCGGCGCAGTTGCGGCAGATCCTGATGAACCTGGTGCTGAACGCGCGCGATGCGATGCCGCAGGGCGGAAAGATCTGGTTGATCACGCGGGCCGCCGAGTTTCCCGGCAAAGCTTCCAGTAACGCTGGACCCCGGATTGCCCGCCGCGCCGTCTCGCTCACGGTGAAAGACAACGGCTGCGGCATGGACGCGGAGACACGCGCGCGCCTGTTCGAGCCTTTCTTCACCACCAAGAAGGAAGGCGCAGGCACGGGCCTGGGTCTGGCGACGGTGCAACGCATCGTCAATGAATCGGGCGGGATGATCGAGGTCGAGAGCCAACCGGGACAAGGCACCTTGATCGAAGTGTTCCTTCCGGTGTCCGTTTTCCCGTAGGGACGGGGCAAGCCGCGTCTCTACATATGGCATAGCTAAAGCTGCAAGTTGGTCGTGAAGTTTGGGCCCGTAAAGTTATGAATCGCCAGGGAGATTCGCCATGTTCAACACATCGAACGCCGCCGTCCTTAGCACCAGCTATCCCGCGCAAATCGAGGGAGCGACTTTCTTGAACCTTCTGATCGTGGACGATGACCGGACCATCCGCGAGGCCTGCCGCGAGGTGGCGCAGTCGCTCGGCTTCAACGCGCAGGTGGCGGAGTCCGCCGAACAGGCCTACCGCTTGCTCGACACCTCCAGCGCCGACGCCGTGCTGCTCGACTTAAGGCTGCCGGGCGCGGGCGGCCTGGAAGCGCTGCATGCCATCAAGAAGCGTCGCGCGGAGGCGCTGGTGATCGTCGTAACCGGCTATGGCACGGTGCAGTCGGCGGTGCAGGCGATGAAAGATGGCGCCTACGACTACGTCACCAAGCCCTTCAGCATGGAAGAACTGCGTCTGCTGCTGGAGCGGGTGGCGACTCATCTGCGGCTGAAGACCGAGAACCGCTTGCTCCGGGAAACGATCAAGTCGCGGCAGGGTTTCGGCAACATCGTTGGGCGCGCGCCGGAGATGGAGAAGCTCTACCGCATCATCGCCAAAGCCGGACAGAGCGCGCACCCCATGCTGATTCTGGGCGAAAGCGGCACGGGCAAGGAGCTGGTCGCGAAGTCGATTCACTTCGCCGGCATGTTCCGCAACAAGCCGTTCATTCCGGTCGACTGCGGGTCGCTGGTGCCGACGCTGATCGAAAGCGAACTCTTCGGCCACGTGCGCGGCGCCTTCACCGGCGCAACGAATCCGAAGGATGGTTTGCTGGCGATCGCCGAAGGGGGCACCGTTTTTCTGGACGAAATTGGCGAGCTGCCGGTCGACTTGCAGGCCAAGCTGTTGCGCGCGATTCAGGAAAAAGAAATTCGTCCGGTGGGAAGCGTGAAGCGCGTTCCCATCAACGTGCGGATTCTGGCCGCGACCAATCGCAACCTGGAACGGGCCGTCAGCGAGGGCACTTTCCGCCGCGATCTTTATTTCCGGCTGAACGTGCTGACCCTGCGCATTCCCCCCTTGCGCGAGCGCCGGCAGGACATCCCGCTGCTGGTGGCGCATTTCCTCGAGCGCATCGCGCGCGACGCCGGCGTGGAGAAGACGATTTCGGACGAGTCCCTCAAGGCGCTGATCAATTACGACTGGCCCGGCAACGTCCGGGAACTGGAGAACTCGCTGGAACGGGCGTGTGCGCTGAGCAGCGCGAACGAAATTCAGATACGCGATCTTCCCACTCAGATTTACAGCGTGCCCATCGACGTGCTGGCGATAAGCCAGCCGAACAATGGCATCGTGCCCATGGCAGAACTGGAGAGACAGACCATCCTGAACGCACTCACCCAGGTGAACGGAGACAAGATGCTGGCAGCGCGGCTGCTCGGCATCGGCAAGACGACGCTCTACCGCAAGCTGAAAGAGTACGAGCGGGTGAATTTGTAATTTGTGATTGGTAATTGGTAATTGAAAATCGCGCGGCTCCCTGGGATCAAAATTACCAATTACAAATTACCAATTACAAATTGCCCCAGTCCCAAAACTGAGCGGTCGGTCCAAGCGCTTGTGCCAGAACGGGAGCCCAAGCGCCAGTCCGAGCGCGTAACTCATTTATTTTCACGCTAGAACAATTGGCCCGGAAGTTGCAAAACTGTTCAGCATGATCCTTCTGGTGACGCCGAGCGAGCGGGCATCCGAGTGCGCCAAGGCGCTGCATGAGGCGACTGGCGAGGGCGTCGCGGTGGCGGAAAGTCTGTCCCGAGCAGCCGCACTTTTGCGGGCGGAATGCTACCGAGCGGTGGTGCTCGATCAATATCTGCTCGAAACCGAGCCCCATGAAACCGAGATAACGCTCGAGCATCTGGGCACCGCCATCCTGGTGCAGGTCAATCTGGCGATCACTGGCATGGACCGTCTGCTACGGGAAGTCCGGGCGGCCATGCAGCGCCGCCAGCGCGACGAAGTGAGGGCCCGCCAAGCCGCGCTCGCCGAGCTCCACAGTGAACTGAATGGCACGATCACGGCGCTGCTGCTCTCCAGCGAACTGGCCCTGGGAACCCCGGACTTGCGCCCGGCGGCAGCCGAAAAGCTCCAGTCGATTCACGAACTGGTGAAAAAACTCCGCAAGCAATTGGAGACCACGGGCATAACCGGAGCTCCCGAACGTGCGGAACACGTCTAACTGTTCCAGCGCCAAAGCGTATGGAACCAATGCGCATGGGAAAAAGTACCGTGCCATTTTCAAACATCCAGCCCCGGAGGGGCGACCGAGCTTAGCCCAGCGCCGGGGTCCCCAGCACGCCCGGTTTTGGCGTGATGGGGTGGAGGGCTTCAGCGCTGGGTCGGGAAACGATAACAGATGTAAGTCCCGGAGGGACGACCGAGTTCCCACGCACACTCTAAACCCGCCCCACCCAAAAGCGCCTCGGACACCGATGATCGTCCCGCCTCGCCAGAGCCGGGCAAAAGCCCAGCCGGGTGCCGCGAGCGTTCCCACCTCTGCCATCTAACCCCCGACTTTTTTCATCACAAATCATCCGTGAGCGCCATCACAGACGTCCCACCCGCCATGCGCGATAATGGAAATCTGATTGGGGCAGCCAGCAGTGTGCCCGTCTCCCAAGACGGCCCGCGAAGCTGCCCCAAAGCCATTTTCAGCGCTCTTTGACAATCTAACTTGAGGCGTTTAGCGGGCGTGAGCGAAGCGGGAGCCCGCTGCCGAAATCCTGAGCGAAGCGAACGGATCTCGTAAGTCCTTATTCCGGAATACTTTCCATATAAGTCCTTACTTCTGAATATGTTGCGGCTAACACCAGGATTCTAAAGGATTAAAAAAATAGGGGGAGGGGGGTACCCATACTAACCGATTATTACCTCAAGAGTAACCAGGCGAGGATTAAGCAAACCCGTGCTGCAGCGAGCCGTTTCGGCTGCGGAAGAACCGCAAGAAAACTCTTCCCTAAGCACGGCCCGCGCCCCTAAACTGAAGGCAACTGGCCCGAGGGTTCTCCCAGCCCTCGATCCCCCGAGGCTTCTGTGCGCGTACTGGTGACGGCGGACACGTTCAGCGGAGTATGGACATACGCGCGCGAACTGGTTTCGGGTCTGGTGACCCACGGGGCGCAGGTCACGCTCGTCAGCTTTGGAGAAATTCCGCTTCCCCATCAGACCGCTTGGATGGATGGGCTGCACGGCCTCGAATATCATCCCACCGCGTTTCGTCTCGACTGGATGCAGGAAGGGGAGCAGGACTTCCACGCGGCCCAGGATTATCTGTGCGCGATCGTTCGCGACACGCGCCCCGATTTTCTGCATTTGAATCAGCTGAGTTTTGGGGCGATGCCGGTGGCGACACCGCGACTGGTGGTGGCGCACGGCGATGTGATCACGTGGTGGCTGGGTATCCATGGACACGAACCAGCCGCTTCGGCATGGCTGAAGTGGTATCGCGAGACGATTGTCGCGAGCTTGAAGCGGGCCGAGGCCGTGGTCACCACTTCGCGCTGGATGGGAGAAATGCTGCGCCTTGCCTACGGCGGCGATTTCGATGGCTACGTCATTCCGGCCGGACGCAATCCGATCTACTTCAATCCGTTTGTGACCAAGGAAGAGTCGGTGCTGGCGATCGGGCGTCTGTGGGATACGGGAAAGCAGGTGGCGTTGCTGACCCAGCATAAGCACGGCCAGCCGGTATGCATTGTGGGGGCGGATAACCCGATACCCATGCCCACGGTGCCGATCCGCGCCGACGTGCGCGTCTCCACCGGCGAGCACGAGATCTCGGTGAAGGGAGCGCAGACCGAATCGCAACTGCGTTCGCTCTACAGCAAGTCAACAATTTTTGCGGCAACTTCGTGCTACGAGCCTACGGGATTGGCGTCGATCGAGGCGGCGTTCTCGCGCTGCGCGCTGGTGGCCAATGACACCGAAGTGTATCGCGAACTGTGGGGCGACGCGGCTTTGTACTTCGAGCGCAATAACGCCGAGAGCCTCAGCGAAGTGCTCGGGCAACTGGACGACGACCGCGAACTCGTCCGCCTCTACGGGACGCGAGCCTATAACCGGGCGCGCGAACGCTTCACGGCGCGACGGATGGTGGACGACTATCTGCGGCTGTATCGGCAGTTGCGCACTTCGAAAGCGGCGGTGGCGTAGGGCCGCTAACTGGCTGGGTAGAAATTCGGGTATCGCCTCAGGGCACCGCTTTAGCGGCGCCGTAACTTCGACCCGCTCGTATCTCGCGCTCGAATACAGCGCTCACCGGCCGCATGCTATACTTTTCAAGCATCTTTCCTGTCAGATCGGTAGACGGAGGACAGTATCGACAAGCGTTTTATCCGCATGAACGAGCGCATCCGGGCGCGCGAAGTCCGCGTCATCGGTGACGAAGGGGAACAGATTGGAGTAATGCCTCCCTTCGAGGCGCTCAAGATGGCCCGCGAAAGAAATCTGGATCTGGTGGAAATTTCCCCGACCGCGCAACCTCCAGTTTGCCGCATCATGGACTACGGGAAATTTCTGTACCAGAACGAAAAGCGCGAGCGCGAAGCCAAGAAAAAGCAGAAGACCATTACGGTCAAGGAAGTAAAGTTTCGTATCAACGTGGACGATCACGACTACGAAACCAAAAAGAATCACGTGTTGCGCTTCCTCGACGAAGGAGACAAGGTAAAAGCGACCATCTTCTTCCGCGGACGCGAAATGACGCGGCAAAGCCTGGGCCGCCAGATTCTGGAACGTCTGATCAAGGATGTTGACCAGAAAGGTTTGGTGGAGTTCCGTCCACGGCAGGAAGGCAATACGCTGCACCTGATTCTGGCGCCGAGCAAGAAGGAAGGCGGAGCGAAAGAAAAGCCGGCGGCTCATCCGAAGCCAGCACCTCCCGCGTCGCAAGGCGGCGCGCAGACAGCGTAGGAGCAGTTGTCAGTTGTCAGTTGTCAGTTGTCAGTTGTCAGTCGTCAGTTGTCAGCCATCAGTAAAAGCTTATGGTGCGATCGCTGCGTACTGGCAGGATATTGTGCGGGCAACGCTGACGGTGTAACTGAGAACTGACAACCGAGAACTGAGAACCGACTTTTATGCCTAAACTAAAAACACACAAAGGCGCTTCCAAGCGCTTCAAGAAGACCGGGACGGGAAAGGTGAAACGGCACAAGGCGTTTCTCCGCCACATCCTGACCTCCAAGGCCAAGAAGCGCAAGAAAAAGCTGGGGAACTCCGTGCTGGTGAGCGACGCGGATATTCACAAAGTGAAGCGGATGATCCCGTACTAAAAACAGTGGCCAGTGGTCAGTTGCCAGTGGCCAGTGAAACCACAATCCTGAAAAGTCTGCGGACCGGAAACGGTTTGCAGCGGCGCGTGAAGAGGTCGGGCTTTAGAAATCCCTTGTGGGTAGAAGCCTCCTTACCTCCAGCCGCCAGACGCAATGAAAAAGGAGAACAGCAATGCCTCGTGTAAAACGCGGAACCAAACGCCGCGCCAAGCGCAAAAAGATTCTTGAACGCGCCAGTGGATATTTCCTAACTAAATCCAAACTTTACCGTTCG
>JBEKWL010000053.1:0-20086 GCA_049513095.1 Terriglobales bacterium | reverse complement strand
TTGTCTCGCCATGGCACACGGTGCATTCGACACCGTTGGCGCCATGCGGGCTGGCTTTCCATTGGTCATAAAACACCTTGTGGCAGCTGGAACAGGTATCCCCGGCTGGAATCAGCCGATGGTGAATATGCTTGGCTTGATCCTGCTGAGCAATGGCAGGTTGGACGGCAATAGCCAAAACGAGAAAAACGAACAGGGTGAGACCGAACATGCGCGCACAGAAACTATTCACGGACGGACCTCCTGAGTACGGTTTTCAAGTATAGAACCGGCGATGACTGCAATCAGTGATACACATCACATCTCACCGGAATGCGATCTGCGCACTGGCTGCGAAGCCTTTAGCCAAAGGAATGTTCTCCGGAATAATCAGCAATTCATCGAGTTGTGCCCGGTTGACCGGCAAACAGGAAGTAATCCCATAACGGGGAAAGCCAGGCCGGGAGAGGCGTCTGGATGGTTTACGTAATCAGGCGTGGGTGTTGAAAAAGGAACCAACGCAGTAATTTTAGTGAATTTCAGCGTCTTCGGCGAACGAATCCTCAATAACTTACGAACGAATTTCGTCGTTGAAATTCCCTGAAAAGAGTTTTTCAACACCCACAGGCGTTTACACTCATTGAGAATTTCAGGCCCACAAGCAGGCAAGTGACCCCGTTCCGTTTTGACTGCATACAATTTTGTCCACAGAAACGGATGCAACATGCTTAAGATAGCTTTGTCGATCCTAGAGCACTCCTAGCGGACCCCTGATTTGGCGCGGGTTTCAGAGGTTGGCAGTCAGTTTGTATGACAGAACTTTATTGAATCCGGTATTCCTCTTTGCCGGTCCATAAGCCTAACGTTATCGTCAACGGAATGGATGTCGCGGTAGTGTCCTAATTTGGTCGTTCCCACCACGGAGCCACGGAGACACAGAGAAACCCAACTGCTTGGCAAAAACCTTCCCCTTCTGGCTTTTACAGGTTCAAGGTTTTCTCCAAGACTCTGTGGCTCCGTGGTGAAAAAAGGCAAACTTAGGACACTACATGTCGCAGAATGCATGTCGGTATTGCGCGTTGATGTTGATAAGGTTGGATGAGTTGCGGAGTCGAGCGACTAACGACTAACGACGAACGACCGATTTCCTATCCCACGACGGCAGCGCGTTCCAACGCCCGGCGGCGCCGGTAGCGCAGCGCCACATTCATGAAGACGTTTCCGCTGGAAGTATTGAAGCACATCACCAGCGCTTCGGTGTCTTCACTGCTTTTGCTGCCCTGCTCGGAAGTGTGCAAGGTTGGCGGACGAACGTGAAAGTGAAATCCCTGGTCGTTGAGCGAAGTGATGGCGTTGCCAATGATCTGGTTGGCCAACTCGCAGACCGCCTCGCTTACCAGATCGTCGGTCTCGGATACTTCGACGCCCGCCAGAAGAGTGGCGAGCTGCACTGCCGGCCCCAGGTCCGCATCAAAAATGATCCGCCCTTCGATCTCGCCCGTGAAGCAAACCTCGGCAGCGATCCCTTTCCGCCGGTACGCCTCTTCTTCCATGCTCAGGTTCTCGATGGAAATGGGCGACTCCAGCCCCTGTGCCAGGACGGCATCGGCCGAGTTGATGAAGGGCTGAATCAGGTCCATCCGCATTGACTAGGCTCCGGCTCCGGCGCCGCGCGCCGTCGTTCCATCGTCACGCATTACGTACTTGATCACTTCATAGAGAACTTCCGGCTTCACCGGTTTCTGCACGAAGTGGCGCGCTCCTCGCTGCAAGGCGGCTACGATGTTCTCCTGATAGCCCACCGACGACACCATTACGATGCGGGCGCTCGGATGCTCGCGCACGATCTTCTCCGCCGCCTCGATGCCTTCCATCTGCGGCATGGTGATATCCATCAGAACAATGTCGGGCGTGAGCCGTTCGTACTCGCTGATCGCAGAAATTCCGTCGCCAGCCTCGCCGACCACCTGTCCGCCGAAGGTTTCGACCATCCGGGCCAGATTCTTGCGGGCGAAAACGGAGTCATCCACGATCAGATAGCGCACCGGCTCTCCGTCTTCGCTCCGTTTTACGGGCGCGAACTTTTCCATGGCACTCCTCCACAACTATTACTTAATCACTTTCTACGCACTTTCGATAGATAACGCTAGTTACTTCCGGCACTGGTTGCCTGCTTGACGGCGGCCGCGTCCCGGCCACCGGGATCGTGCGCGCACTGTGCCTGCAAAACATTGGGCAGATCCTGAAGGTGCGCGATCCTCATCGCGTATCCCCGGTCGATGGCTGCCTTGGGCATGCCGAAAACCACGCATGTTTCCTGGCTCTGCGCCACGGTGAATCCCCCGGCCGCGCGGATTTCTCCCAGTCCGGCCGCCCCATCTTCTCCCATGCCGGTCATCAACACGGCCACGGCTTGCGAACCAAATTCCTCGGCTACGCTGCGGAACAGCACGTCCACCGAAGGTCGATGCCCGTTCACCGGCATGTCATCCCCCAGCACCGCCACGTTGCCCAGCGGCAGTTTCCTCACTTTCATGTGCCGGTTGCCCGGACAAATGAGCGCCCGTCCGGCCACCAGCAAGTCGCCCGATTGCGCTTCCTTCACCCGGATCGGGCAAACATCGTCCAGCCGCTTGGCAAACAGTTTCGTGAACCCGTCCGGCATGTGCTGCACTACCAGAATGCTGCCCGAAAAATCTACCGGCAGATGCGAAAACAGGTATTGCAAGGCATTTGGACCGCCCGTGGAAACGCCGAGGGCGACGATGTGCGTTGGCGCCACCGGCCGCAGCTTGCCCGCCTGCGTGCCCTTGGCCTCTCCCGGCAGGAACTGCGCCTGCACCCCCACGCTCTGCGCCGCGGCGCGGATTTTCTTGATCAACTCGGCGGCGATTTCGGGCATGCGCGCGGAAACATCCTGCGGCTTGGCCACGAAATCGAACGCGCCCTGCCCCAGCGCTTTGAGCGTGATCGACGCCCCGGCTATGCTATGCGAACTGACCACGATCACCGGCAGCCGCCAGCGCCGCATGATTTCCTTGAGCGTATCGATCCCGTTCATTCCGGGCATTTCCAGGTCGAGCGTCACCACTTGCGGCGACAGCTCCTCGATTTTCTTCAGCCCGAAATAGCCGTCCATCGCCGTGCCCACCACCTCGATCCCGTCGTCCGCTTCGAGGATCTTGGGAATCAGCTTGCGCATCAGCGCCGAGTCGTCCACCACCAGGACCCGCACCGGCTTTTTCATGACTGGCCCCCGGCCGCGCCGCGCGCTCGCGCTTCACCAGTCTGCATTCCACCACCGCTCGTCTCCGCGTGTGCGAGATCCGACAGCAGACCCGCCATCTGCGGGTTGTTTCCATCGGTCCGCCCGCGCGTGAAACGATCCATCAGGGCGATCATGTTCAAAATGAGAACCACCCGCCCATCGCCCAGAATCGACGCCCCACTGACCAGGTCGGTCGTAATCGACTGGTCGTCGAGCGCCTTGATGACCAACTCGTCTTCGCCCTCGAGCGCGTCGACGACGAGACCGAACTTGCGATCCCCGCTGTTGATCACCAGCACGAACACCTTGCGCCCCGCCGTTTCCGCCCCGCCCGCGGGCCTCGACCCCAGGCGCAGCAGCGGCAACACGTCGTTGCGCAGTTGCAGCACGTCGTAGTGCTCCACCTGATGAATATTTTCTTCCACCGTGCGTGCGATTTCCGCCACCGCGTTCAGCGGCAGGGCGTAGAGCCGCTGCTCCACCCGGAACAGCAGCGCCCGAATGATGGCCAGGGTCAGCGGAAGCCGCATACGGAAGGTTGTGCCCCGTGCCCGCGCGGTTTCGATCTGCACCGTTCCCTTCAGGCGCGCTAGCACGCTCTGCACCACATCCAATCCCACGCCGCGGCCCGAAAGTTCCGTGATCTCCTCCGCCGTGGAGAATCCCGGCCGCAGGATCAGCTCCAGAGTCTCCGCCTCGCTCAGGCGGGCTGCCTGATCGGCGCTCAGCAATCCCTGGGCGAGCGCGCGCTGCCTTACTTTTTCCGCATCGATGCCGCGCCCATCGTCGGAGACCTCGATGACGACTTGGTTCCCCTGGTGATACGCGCCCAGCCGCAATGTCCCCTGCGCGCGCTTGCCGGCGCGAACCCGCTCCTCGGCGCTCTCGATGCCGTGCCCAATCGCATTTCGCACCAGGTGGGTCATGGGCTCGGCAATCGCATCCAGAATGCTTTTGTCGAGATCGGTTTGCCCGCCTTTGATCAGGAGTTCGACTTCTTTCCCGCACTGCAGCCCAACGTCCCGCACAATGCGCGGGAAGCGGCGGAACAGTTGATCGACCGGCACCATGCGAATCTTCATGACCGAGTGCTGCAGGTCGTTCAAGACCCGCCCTTGAAATGCCATGGCGTCGGCGAACTTTCCCCGCAACCCGTCTTTCGGGAAGCGTTCGCCAAATTCGAGGAGCGCCTGCTGCAACATCGATTTCGCCAGGATCAGTTCACCGACCAGATTGAGCACGCTGTCGATTTTTTCCGCATCCACGCGCAGCAGGTTGTCGCTGCCGCTCGGCACGGCGGGCGCCGGCGCCGCTTCCGCAGCGGCCTGAGCGTCGTTCCCAGGGCAACCGGCAGTGCCGCCGGCAGCGGCCTCGGCGGGCGCCGGCAATGCGGCCTCGTCCTTGCTTTCCGCAACCATGCCTTCAGAAGCGGCGGCGGAAGCCTGCGGGAGCGGCGGCAACGGCGCTGCGGCGCGCAACGGCTTGACCTTTGCATCCTGCGCAATCGTGGGGATGCTGCACAAGGCCCGTATCTGCTCCACCGATTTTTCCGACACCAGCGCCGCTTCAATCTGTTTTATGGGATCGAGACTGCCTTCCGCCGGATAGAGCGCCAGCACCTCGCCCAGTCCCGCAAGGGCCAACAGGATCATCTGACGTCCGGCGATGGGCATGGCGCACTGTGGGTCGATCTCCACTACCACGTGATGAACGCGCTTGCCCGCCGCCACCGCGCTGGCGATCGCCAGTTGCTCGTATTCGGACCAGCGGCTCTGCTGCGCGGCGGTTTTTGTTTTTCTCGTCTTTTTTGTCGCTCGCACCACGCCCCCCGGCGCCGGGTGCGCCAGGCGGGCAATGTCCGCGCGCAAAGACTGGATGCTGGGGAGCTTTGTCCCGTTGCGATACGCTTCCAGCAAGGCCGCAAACACATCGGCCGCGCGCAACGCGATCTCCGGAACCAAAGCCGCCGCGGCCGTGTTCCCGAGCGTCAGCACGTCCTCGAACTCATGGCAGAGTTCGCTGAGCGCCCGGAAGCCGCAGGCGGCCGCGTCTCCCTTCAGCGTGTGCACCGTCCGCCGCAGGCTGCGCGCCGTCTCCGCATCGCCGGGCGATTTCTCCAGCCGCATCGCTTCGTCGTTCAGCTTCTGCACCAGTTCCGCCGCGGTTTCGAAGAACAACTGGCGGAGTTCGGTCATCCGATCCTCGGGGGGAACGGTCACATTCTTACCTCTACGCGCTGGTACGCCGTGCCGCTGTCGCGATGCAGCATCTGAAATTTGTCCGTCAGCCCGAGCAGGCTCTCGGCATGGCCGACAAACATGTATCCCTGGGAATTCAAGCAACGATAAAACTTCTCCACCAGCCGCTTTTGCTCGGCTTCGTCGAAATACATCATCACGTTGCGGCAGAAAATGATGTCGTTGCGCTGCGGCAGGTATTCCGTCTTCAGATTATGAAAGTCGAAGTGCACCAGTTCCTTGACGTTCTTTTTCACCGCGTAGCGTTCGCCCACTTTGTCGAAGTAGCGCAAGCGGTAGCTATAGTCGACTCCTGTCATCTGGTGCTCGCTGTAGGAGGCCTCCTGCGCCGTGCGCAACACCGAATAGTTGATGTCGCTGGCCAGGATCTCCAACCGCCAGGGCGCCGGTACCAGAGGCTTCGGAACCGGCGATTCGAACGGCAGAGGATTGCGCAGATAGTAGTACGACAGCGTATCGGCCATCAGCATGGCCAGGGTGTAGGGTTCCTGTCCCGTGGAACAGCCCGCGCTCCAGATTCTCACGGTGAAGTCCCGGCGCTCCTGCTTGCGCCGCAGAATGTCTTCCATCACGTCCCGCTGAAACAGGTCGAGCTGCGCCTTGTTGCGGAAGAAACTGGTCTCGTTGACCGTGAGGTTTTCGAGCAGGCACGACAGCTCTTTTTTCCCCGGCTGGCTGATGAGCAGACGATAGTAGCTGTAAAACGAATCCAGTTGGCACTCCTTCAACCGGCGCTGCAAACGGTCCTGCAGGAAGGGAGTGCGCCGTTCGTCGAAGTGCATGCCGCACTCCTGATAGACCAGCGTCTGCAGGAGTTTCAATTCCGTTTCGGTGAGTGCGGGTGTTTCACTCGGGTTCATGTGGGTAAGGTTCTTGCGGCTACTTTCCGGCCGAGGCCGTCTTCGTTTTTGTTACTGTCCCAGTCGATCTTCCTGTTCCCGCTTTGCCACTGCCGGCCGCAGCCGCCTTTTCCGCCGGCGCTTCGTTTCCCAGTTCGGGCGCCGCTAATACCTTGCTGATATCCAGCAGAATCACCAGCCGTCCCTGGTACTTGCCCAGGCCGGTCACACAGTCCAATCCGCCTTCCTGCATCATGGCGGGCGCCGCTTCGATTTCGCTTTCGGGGATTTTCAGCACTTCCGACGCCGAGTCCACAATCAAGCCCGCCAGCCGGCCCCGGTGTTCCACCACCAGAATGCGGCTGCGCCGGTCGAGTCCGGCCGACTTCTGCCCAAACCGCTTCCGCAGATCCACCACCGAGACAATCTTCCCGCGCAGGTTGATCACCCCTTCCAGATAAGCGGGCGCGTCCGGCACCGCCGTGATCTCCGGCACGCGGACGATCTCATGCAGCGAGGTGATGGGCACGCCGTAGGTCTCGCTCCCCACCCGGAAGCCCACAATGTGTGTTTCCCGGCTCATGAATGGAATCCCCTTAGCGCGATCCCGCCGCCGCGGTCCGGGATGCGTTCCTGTGCCCCGGCGTGCTGTCGTTCGACCTGTCGTCCGATTGCAGCGCAAAACGGTCCATCGAATCCAGCAGGCCCCGCGACATCTTCGACATCTGATCCGAGGAAGCCGCCAATTCGGTGGAACCTTGCGTGTTGGACTGCACCAGCTCGCGCATGCGCTCCATGGCCTGCACCACCGCCTGCGCCCCGGAAGCCTGTTCCTCCACCGCCGAGTTGATCTCGTGCGTGATTTCGTTCAGCCTCGTGGTAGCGCGCGCAATCTGCGACGAGCCGTGCGACTGCTCGTTGGTGGCCGCCCCGATTTCCTGCGCGAACTTGTATACCTCGGCCACCACGTTCGAAATTTTTCGCAGCGCGGCATTCAGTTCCTGTCCCAGATTCAGTCCTTCGTTCACGATCGTCGTGCTCTTCTCCATGTTGTCGACCGCTTTGCGCGCTTCCTTCTGGATGCTCCCGATCAGCTCGGAAATCTCTTTCGTGGACTGCGCCGATTTTTCCGCCAGCTTCCGCACTTCGTCCGCCACCACCGCAAATCCCAGCCCATGTTCGCCCGCCCGCGCCGCTTCGATGGCGGCATTCAACGCCAGCAGGTTGGTCTGCTCCGCCAGATCGTCGATCACTTCGACGATCTTGCCGATGTTGTCCGCCCGCGTGCCCAGCGCGTCGATGATCTCGCCCGAAGCGTGGATCGTCGTGTTGATCCGGTTCAGTCCGTCGGTCGCCTTTTCCATGGTGCCGATGCCGCTGTGCACTTCTTCCCGCGAACGGTTCGAGATATCCAGCAGTACCTTGGCCGTATCCGCGACCCTCTGGATCGAGGTCACCATCTGGTCGATGGAGGCCGAGGTTTCGCTCACGCTCGAGGCCTGCGTCTGCGTGCTCTTCACCATGTTTTGCACGTTCACGCTCATCTCGTGCATGGTGCTGGTCACTTCGTCGATGGCCGAAGAGGTCTGCAGGCAGTTCCTCGCCGACTCGTCGGAAGAGCTCGCCACCTGGGTGGAAGCGCTGGCCACTTGCGTAGCGGCGTCGCGCACGTTGCGCACCAGCCCGCGCAGGCCTGCCACCATGCTGGTGAAGGCGTTCGCCAGCGTGTCGTTGGCCGAGCGGGGATGGACTTCCACCGCCAGGTTGCCCCCGGCGATGGCTTCGGAAACCGCCGCCATTTCCTTCAGGTACTTCACCAGCGACTCGAAAGTCCGGGCCAGTTGCCCGATCTCATCCTGACCGCGAACGTCAATACTGTGCTCCAGATCCCCGGACTGCCCGATCTGCCCCGCCACGTGAATCAGCCGGTTCAGCGGTCCCGTGATTCCGGTGGCGGTCCGGTAGGCAATGACGATGCCCAGGCCCAGCGCGAACATGGAACTGACTGCCGCTGCCAGAATCGTAAACGCCGTCGCCAGTTCATCGGAGTGGCGCCGCTCCTCCAGTTGATTGTGGTTCTCCCGGTCGACATCGTCCAAAACGTCGCTCGAACGCGACACCCAGGCGTTTGGATCCTTTTGCAGGTAGAAAATCTGCAGTTCCGCCACCGTCGCATTGCCGCCGTCCACGGCCGCGCGTTTGTTCACCAGCGGCTGGGCGAAATCGCTTCCCCATGCCTGCTCCAACCCCTGCACTTTTTCCAGGTTGGTGCGCTGTTGCGTGGAATTCGCCAGATCCTGGGCATGGCGCAGGGCGTCACTCAACAGGTGTTCCCCGTCTTTCATTTTCTCCACGTTCCGAGTGTCTCCGCTGAGCAGGTAGTTCTGCAGGTGAAGCCGGTTCTGCATCATTTCCATGCGGACCACCGAGGTCGCCTCGGTCATGTCGATCGAACGCTGCGCCGCCGCCTTGGTTTCGTGTTCGCGTTGCACTGCGATCAGGTTGATCGCCAGAAGCACCAGAACCATTGCCAGAATGATGCCGAAACTTATGTACAGCTTTTTCCCGATATTCATAACTCCAACCTTCCTCAGCCGGCTCTTCGGGCCCTGCCTTGCCCGCTTACTGGTTCGGGGTAAAACGGAATTCCACAATCCCCGTTGACTCTTCCGGACCCGCCTCGAAACGCCACTTCTTCACCGCCTCCAGCGCGGCGCTCGCCAACACCGGATGCCCGCCAACCAGCCTGGCGTCCTTAATCGTCCCGTTGGGGGCGACCGTGACCAGCACCTTCACCACGCCGGCGAGGTTCATGCGTTTCGCCAGTTCCGGATACACTGGCGGCACTTTGCTCTTTGTTCTTCGACTGATTTCATCCTGTCCCCATGCCAGGGGCGCGCTGCTTGCGACCCATCCGCCAATCAGCAGCAGACCCACCGCGAACAGACGATTGAGGGCTTGCATTACACAGTACCTCCCTTGCGGTTTTACACTTGCTCTATAGTCGTGCAAAGACCACACCAGCGGATATCAAAAGTTCTTTCTCTGCATTACTTTGGTGATCTTCGCAAGGCGATGAAGAATCGATCCTTAGTGATCGGGTGATCGGGTGATCGGGTCATCTAAATTCAAATGCGATTCGCTTTTGACTTTCGATCACCCGATCACCCGATGGCCCGATCACCCGATGACCCCATCGCCCGCTTGCAGAGTGAGACGCCAGTATCACTCTGGTGCCGTTTCACAACTCGATACTGCCACCTCCTATTTCCTTGACTCAATTTGAGAATCAAGCGTACGTTTTATATGTAATTCAATTGTTTTCAACCGCTTAGCTAAGTCAACGGTGCGCACTGACAACCCATACTGGAAATTCGGGACCCAAGGACGCGTCTCAGTCTGACGAGGCTTTCCAGAAGCTGCTCCTGGAGCTTTCCCGGGCCGCTTTTCAGAGCAGCGATCCCAGCCAGCTTATCCGGTCCTTCTGCGCCCTCACTCGCGCCTTCTTCCACGCCAGCGGCGCCTACTTTTGGAGCCGCTCCTCCGACGGCGAGCTCGTCGGGGCCGAAGCCGATGGCAACCAGGCCGAGTCCTTTCGTGGCGTCCACCTGCGTGCCGCAGATTCATCCAATGCCCCATCCATCGCCATTGAGGCGGTTCAGAGGCGTCGCCCCTTCTTCCTCAACCACATTGATACCACCCGTTACCGCTGGCTCGCCGATTGCCAGGCGCGCGCCGCCATCGCCGCGCCTTTGCTGGTTTCTGGCGAAGTGGTCGGTGCCATCGCATTCGTGCACAGTGCGCTTGATGCCGGCTTTGACGAGGATTCCGTGGCCAAAGTCACCATCCTGGCGGCCCAGCTCGGCACCGCACTCGAAGCCCTCCGCCTGAACCAGCTTTCCCGCGAAGAGCATCGCCGCGCCAGCATTCTGGTCGAAGTCGCCACCGCGCTGCATGGCTTGCCCGACACCGCCGCCGTAATGGAGAGCATCGCCGACCGCCTCCGTGCGCTGCTCCATTCGCCCGCCGTGCTCGTGTTCGTCCAACAAGAGAAACTGTTCCAGTTGCAGGCGGTGTCGACCGAGGCCCCCAGGCTCGCTCTCTCCATCCGGTCGCGTTTCCAGGAGAACGACCTCCGCTCGTCGCTCGAGATCGCCACCCGCGCCGTCGCCGCCGGCGAGCGCATTACGGTGAGCATCGACGGCGCCTCTCATTTTGGAGAAGACTCGCCGCCCGGTGTGCTCATCGCGGTACCCTTTCGCACCGCGCGCTCGCACGGCGCGATTCTGGTTTACCCGCGTCCCGCCCACCCATTCACCCCGGAAGACAAAACCCTGGTTTCCGCTCTGGCCGGATTTGGCGCGGTCGCCATCGCCAACGCCGAGTTGTACGGCATGGCCCGTGCCCAGGCCCATGAACTGCACGAAATCCTCGAGATTTCCTTCGAGCTCGGCTCCGCCGGAAAACTCGACGAGTTCATGCAGACCTCGGTCGTCCGTGCCGCCAGTTTCCTCGGCTTCCAGCGCTGCTTTATCGGGCTTCTCGAAGAAAAGGACACCTTCCACATCCGATGGGGAGTGGAGAACGGCGTCGTCCGTCCCGTCGATATCCCGCTCGCCGATGGCGTCGCGACGCTCACGCTGAAGAAAAAAAATGTGTTCTTCACCGAAGACGCCTCCAAAACTTCGGGCGCGGATTTGGATTTCGTGGCCGCTTTCCAAATCCGCCAACTCCTCGTTGTGCCCCTGCTCGGTTCCAACGGCGATGTGCTCGGGATGTTCGGTGTGCTCGACCGCATCGAGCCCGGGCCGATCCACGACGAAGACGTCCGCCGCGCCCGCGCTCTGGCCGCGCAAGTTGCGGTCGCTCTCGAACTCACCCATAACCTGCACCAATCCGAGGAGCACCGCCGCCGCGCCGAGGCCCTGGTCACGCTCGCCCTCGAACTCAACAACGTCCTGCATCTGCCCGAGTTCATGCGCAACTTCGCGGTTCGCGCCGCTGAACTGCTGGGAGCCCGTTGTGTCGCCCTCAGCCTTTTTCAGACCTCGGCGACAGACACCATCCTGATGTGCCGGGGCGACTCCGAAGTCAGCGTTGAGGTTAACGACCAGCCCCTGCTCCGTCGTTTCAGTCAGGCGCTCACTGCGGCCCTGCCGAAATATTCCACCGACATCGCCTTCGCCCCGGCCGCCGATATGCTCGGTTCCGCTCTCGCCTCCAGTCTGGAATGGACCGATTGCACCCTGGTCCGGCTGGCCGGCTCCTCCGGCGAACTCGTCGGCGTTCTGTGTCTCGCCGACCGCGGCACCCCGCCCGCTATCGAAGATCACCAACTGCTGCGCGCCATCGCCGGCCATGCCAGCATCGCTCTCGAGAATGCCTGCCTGTTCACCCGCATGCAGCAGGCCAACCGCCACTGGATGGAAGTCTTCGATGCCATCAGCGACTTCATCGTGGTCCACGACGAGCAGCACAACGTTCTCCGCGTCAATCGCTCCCTGGCCGATTTCGTCGGTATCGCCCCCGACCAGTTGGTCGGCATCAACATGCGGGCGCTCGAAGCTCTTTCCACCGGCTCTTCGCCCCATTCCTGTCCCTTCTGCCGCACCGGCGACGGTCTCGACGAATACGTGCATCCCGTCCTCGAACGCACTTACCTGATTTCAACCTCGCGCATTCATGCCGCCAGCCAGGGGCCCCCATCCCGCGGATTGGGCGCGATGGGCCGGGGCGAAATAGGAACGAGCAGCGCCCAGCTGCAAACCGTGCACGTGCTCAAGGACATCACCGACCGCCGCGAAGCCGAGCGCCGCTATCGCGAACTGTTCGACAACATTCAGGAAGGAATTTTCTTCTCCACGCCCCAGGGTCGCTTTGTGGAAGTCAACGACGCGCTGGTTCGCATCCTCGGCTATGGCAGCCGCGAAGAGGTCATTCAACTCGACATTCCCACCCAGGTCTATTTTTCTCCGCGGCGCCGGGAAGAACTGGGGGAACTGTTCGAGCGCCAGGGCGGACTGCGCAATCAGGAAGAAATCTTCCGGCGCAAGGATGGATCGCCCGTCCGCGTTTTCATGAATTGTTTCGCGGTGCGCGACCAGGACGGCGTCATCCTGCAGTACCGCGGCCTCTTACTCGATATTACCGGCCTCCGCCAATCGCAAACCGATCTGCAGAAAGAGCGCGATTTCTCCAACAAAATACTCAATCACACCCAGAGCCTGATTCTGGTCACCGACACCGAGGGCCTCATCAGTTATGCCAACCGGCGCTGGAGCGGTCTCGGCTATCAGCAGAACCAGATCCTGGGGCATCGCTTGCCCGACCTGTGCGCACCCCCGCGCCGCGCCGCGCTTCGCGAAGCGCTGGCCGCCGTGGAGGCCGGCCAACAGGTCGATAACTTCGATTTGCCCCTGCTTCGCGGCGACGGCGTCAGCGCCCAGTTCTCCGTCAATTTGAGCCCCATCAGCGGCGAAGACGGCCGCGTCAGCAGCATTGTCGTAGTCATGAGCGACGTCACCGACTCCGCCATGCTGCGCTCCAAGCTGCTGCACGCCGAGAAAATGGTTGCCGTCGGACAACTCGTCTCCGGCGTCGCCCACGAAGTCAACAATCCCCTCACCGCCATCCTCGGATTCACCGACCTCTTGATGGAAAACCCCGAGGTCCCCGAAAGCGCTCGCCGCGAGCTGCGCGTGATTCTGCAGGAAGCGCAGCGCACCAAGCAGATCGTGCAAAACCTGCTCAGCTTTGCCCGCCAGATGCCGCCGGAGCGCCACTCCGTCCAGCTCAACTCCATCCTGCAGCGCACCGTGCACTTGCGTTCTTACGACTTCATCAGCCACGGCATTCAGGTGGTCGAACGCCTCGACGAGTCCCTGCCCCCGGTCGTCGGAGATTCCCACCAGCTGCAGCAGGTGTTTCTCAACATCCTGAACAATGCTTACGACGCCGTCCGCGAAACCGCGCGGCCCGCCCGCATTGAGATCATGAGCGCCCGCGCCAACTCTTTCGTCGAGATTTCTTTTCGCGATAACGGCCCGGGCATCGCCGATGCCGAACGTATTTTTGATCCTTTCTTTACCACCAAAGACGTTGGCAAGGGTACTGGTTTGGGCCTCAGCATTTGCTATGGCATTGTCCGCGAACATGGCGGAGAAATTGTGTGTCACAACAACCTGGACTCTGAAGGAGCAACCTTTATCGTCCGCCTCCCCGTGGTATCCGAGGAGGCATCCTTTGGAGCCGTTGCAGGAGTGCAACCAAAATGACCCAGTCAGGAACTAACACAGGAACGAAATCCGCCCGTGCGCCACTGCTTCTGATTGAAGATGAACCGGCCGTCATGGCTTTGGTACGCGCCGTTCTCGAGGGCCACGGCTATACCGTCGTTCCCACCGAATCCGGCGCCGAAGCCCTGCGCCTGCTCGAGAACGGCGAGTTTCACGGCGTCGTCTCCGATATGCGCACCCCCGGTGGCGTCGATGGCGCCCAGGTCTATGCCTGGATCGCCACCCATCGCCCGGAACTCGCCTCCCGCCTGGTTTTCATCACCGGCGATCTCGCCAACCAGGAAACTGCTGCCACCCTGCGCCGCACCGGCGCGCCCTGCGTGGAAAAGCCGTTTCGTGTGCACGACTTCATCGCCGTGGTCGAACAGACCATGGGCAAGGCCGCGTTATGACGCAGAATTTGACGAAGCAGAATTTGACGAGGGACGACTTGACGAAAAACGACTTCCGCATCCGCTTGTTGATCGTCGACGACGAGCAGACCATCCGCCGCCTCTGCATCACCGTCGGCGAATCGCTCGGCTTCTCCTGCCTCGACGCCGAGAGCGGTGACGCCGCCCTCACCCTGCTCGAGGAACAGCCCGTGCACATGGTGCTCACCGACATGGTCATGCCGCGCATGTCCGGCATCGAATTCCTGGAGCAGGTCAAGCGCACCTACCCCCGCATCGAAGTCGCGCTCATGACCGGCCACGGGTCCGTAGAAACAGCGGTTCAGGCCATGAAACTCGGCGCCTACGATTACATTGCCAAGCCCTTCGCTCCGCTCGACGACCTGCGCCTTTTCCTGCGCCGCATGGCCGACAAGGTCCGCCTCGTCGAAGAAAATCTCTATCTCCGCGAACGCTCCGAAACCGAGACCTCGCTCCACGGCATCATCGGCAATTCCGCCGGCATCCAGAACGTCCTGCGCCTCATCTCGCGCCTCAAAGACACGCGCACCCCGGTCCTGATTTCCGGCGAAAGCGGAACCGGCAAAGAACTCGTCGCCCGTGCCCTTCACTTTCGCGGAACCATGGCCAGCCGCCCCTTTGTCGCCGTCGACTGCGGATCGCTGGTCCCCACCCTCATCGAGAGCGAATTGTTCGGCTATGAAAAAGGCGCCTTCACCGGCGCTCTTCGCTCCAAGCAGGGCTTGCTGCAATCCGCCGATACCGGAACCATTTTTTTCGACGAGGTCGGCGAACTTCCGCTCGAAATGCAAGCCAAGCTCTTGCGCTTCCTCCAGGAGAAAGAAGTCCGCCCCGTGGGCAGCAATCTAAAGGTCAAAGTGGACGTGCGCATCATGGCCGCCACCAACCGCGATCTCGACGCCGAATACAAGAAAGGAACCTTCCGCAAGGATCTTTTTTTCCGCCTCAACGTCGTCACCATTTCTCTCCCTCCCTTGCGCGAGCGCCGTTCCGACATTCCCATCCTGGCGGCCTTCTTCCTGGAACGCCTCGCCCCCGGACGCGCCGTCCAGCTCTCCGGCAACGCCATGAAGGCCCTGCTCGCTTATGACTGGCCCGGCAATGTCCGCGAACTGGAAAATTGTCTGGAGCGTGCCGTCGCTCTCGGCGATCAGAGCATCATCGAAGTCGACGATCTGCCGCCCGCGATCGCGGGCGCGGGAGTCCAAGCCGATGCGCCCGCTTCGCCGGAATTCTCCGGCCGCGCCACCGACCTCGAAGACATTGAGCGCGCCACCATCGAGCGCGTCTTTTCCCAGGTCAAGGGAGACAAGGCTCTAGCCGGCAAGATGCTAGGCATCAGCCGCGCCACCCTCTATCGCAAACTGAAACGCTACAACATAGGAGCCCGCGAGGAGCCTCCCTCCTCAACCACCCTGCAATAAATCCCGCGTGCCACACGTAGGGACAGCCGCCCCGGCTGTCCAGCCGAGCGCAGCTCGGCCCCCAGCGAAGCACAGGGGAATCCAGCCCCGGAGGGGCGAACGAACTTAGCCCAGCCCGGGGCCCCCATCACGCCCGGTTTTGGCGTGATGGGGTGGAGCGCTTCAGCGCTGGGGAAAAGTAGGCGAAATGATTCAAGTCCCGGAGGGACGACCCAGCTTAGCCCAGCGCTTCAGCGCTGGGTCGGGAAACGCTAATAGATGTAAGTCCCGGAGGGACGACCCAGCTCTCACGGGGTCGGCGAATGCGCGAACTGAGACGATCGTGTCATTCTGAGACGCACTTTCCCCGAGCCCCAGGAAACGAACCCATTCCGCCCCAGCTCGACGCCGTTAACTACCTGTCCTTGTTTCACTTGTTCTTAGGTGCATGACCTTCACGTTTTTGGTGGCGCAGGTGCACACCTGAATGCCGATAAAGCAGAGCGGGTCTCCCCGCAGCTCTTCCAAACCGGGAAGAGGGAAGACTCGCCTGCTCCAGCTCCCCCGGGGATTGAGGTATTTCAGTGCCCAACCAGGCAACTGCTCGCGCTCGGGAATCAGACATCGTAAGTCGCTTGGCCAGGTTCTTTCCCGGAGCCACGCCGGTGCGGATCCCCATCAGGCTCAGCCGCAATACGGGAAATGGCAACGGCGATGTCAGCGCCCACGAAAGCGAGGCCGTCTTTTTTCAAGAAACCGTGATCGAGTTCGGCACGCCGAACGAAGTTTTATTTGTGGTCGACCGTCCTTTGGAATTTGCCGATTGCGTCCTGGTCGAAAGCAAAGACGGCTCGCTGCACGCCGAAGCCTCCGTGGTCGCGGTGCAATATAAACCGGAATGGACGGTGGTTGCCGCCCGTTTCCGCAAACCTGTTCCCAATTGGATTATCAAATCATGACTGATTCCAACGAACCTCCGTTCCAGCCTTCATCCGAGCCTTCACTCGAAGATCAGGGAGCGACGCTCCGCGCCCTGTCGCCCATTTACTCTGCCCTGGTGCGCGAATTTGTGATTGAGGTCGCCCCCTGCCCCATCAATGATAGCGATGACCAGAGCTTCTCGATCTCGCTCGAGTCGGTCGAGCACGCCGCCGCCTGGTTCGAGCAAATCGACGCCAAGATTCAGGTGCACCAGTTGCGCCAGTTTCTGCAGACCACGCCCCTGGCCAACGAAGCTGCGCTGCGCCATCTTCTCCTGCATCACCTGCAGAAGACCGTGAAGTCCGCCATCGACCGCGACAAAACCGACTTCCTGCTCGTCCAGTATTTTTCGCTGTGCGCGCCCTCCGGCATGGAAGACGCCGACGTGGACCTCGATTACGTCGCCCAGGTGCTCGAACCCGTGCTCGGTCCGCAACCGCCGGAGCTTCCCGCCTGGTTGAGTTCTTTGGAGACCATCACGCAGTCGGCAGCGCGTTGCCGCCGCCTCAGCGAACTGCTGCACAGCGGCGCCATCGAGCAAGGGCGCAAGCTCAAGACGCAGAACGCATCCCGCTACTTTGAGCCCTCGGCCATGGTGGCCTTTGCCCGTTTCAGCTTCATGATCCGGCGCATATTTTTCCGTCTCATGCACGACGATCTCAACGCCATCCACGACGGCTTGCGCGAACTCGAGCGCCGCGGCGTCTCCACCATCGATTGCCGCCGTGCGCAATTCTCCGCCGAGGAACCGGTCGTGCGTCTGCGCATGATCTGCCAGTCCTGGAAAGTAATGTTCCACGCCGAATACTCCTCCGGCCAGCCGCTGCGCATGCTGGTCGATCTCCGAGCGGCAGTCGACGACGCACTCCACAACAAAGCGCGCAAGAATCCGCTCGCCAGCGCCGCCGCCGCTTCCGCAAATTCCGGCGGCGGAACGCCAGAGTAATTTCCCGCTGTGGAGACGGGGCTTGCCCCGTCTCCACCGGAAGTCAACCGCGCCGCAAGTGCCGCAAAGATCAACGGCGGCCTTAGCCGCTGAGGCGATAATGAGTTCGAACCCAACTTGCCGAGCCAGAAAGCGACGATGAGCATCTATCGCCCGACCGTCCTAATCCTTGCCAGCGACCCCGCCTTCGCCCGCGAGATTACCGTGCATTGGCCCCGCGATCCCGCTCCCCATGCCGATCGCCCGGAATTCACCGTGCTCGACCCTGGCTTCTCTTCCGACCTCGAGCGCAGCAACTACGACCTCGCGATCGCCGACGCCTCTTCCCTTGAAAAACTTAGGGACGACAAGCGCAAACCCCGGAACCAAACCCTCAAGCAATCCCTCGCCGCCGCCGGCACGCCCGCCATTGTGATTCACTCGGATGCCGCGCGCGATTTCTATAACCTCCACGGGGCCGTGATCGAGTTGCGGCGCGAGCCAGGCGTTTGGCCGGCGATGGCGGGTCTCATCGGACGCGAAATCCTTCGCCGCCGCCAAGCCGAGTCGCGCGCCCGCGAAGCCGGCAAACTTTGCGACGCCGCCCAATCCGAGGCCACTCTCGGACGTTACATGCTCGAGATGCGGACCAACGTCAACAACGCTCTCACCACCGTGCTCGGCAACGCCGAACTTCTGGTCCTCGAACCCGGACTGCCCGCCACCGTGCTGGCGCAAGCCGATACCATCCGCAACATGGCGCTGCGGCTGCACGAAGTTTTTCAGCGTTTCTCTTCGCTCCAAAAAGAACTCAACGTCGCCGCTCGCGAGTCGGGCAAAAAATCCCTCCACGCCGCCGCTGGCAGCAGCTAACAGTCCGTGGTAAAAGTCTGATTCGTATCAGGGCACGCCCTTCAGGCGTGCCGCAAGTGTCATGTTATGAATGCGTCTTTAGGCGCTGGTTCCTGGCGCCAGAGTTTCACCACAGGCAGCTAAGCAAAACTGTTTTGTTGCGCAGCCTGTTAGGAAAACGCGCGACTTCACAAGCTGCGACCGTTTCCCGAGGTGGTTCTGCACCGTAGTTTTTTTTGAAAGTGAGCAATATTGCACAAACCAGTCATCCCCCGGAGTGCCAACATAGTCGATGATTAGGTGCTACCGGGCGCGGCGCGGGCGGTTGGCCCGAGAAAAAGGTGCAATATTGTCTGGACTCCAGAGAAACCCCCACACGATCCTTCATTTTAGCCGCGACCGCAGTGTTCTGATCTTTCGCGGATGGGTCCTGAACATTGCGGGATATCGCGTCTTGAACTCGAACATCGCACCGGAAGCAATCGAATTGTCGAAGCGGGTGGATGCCGCGGTGCTGGACATGGACAACAATCGTAATGAGGTCACGGTAATTGCACAGGAGATCAAACGGCTTCGACCAAAGCTTCCCACGATAGTGCTCACGGAAGGCCCGGTAGCGATGGACGGTCAACTGGCGGACGCGCTCGTGCCGAAGGAAAGCGGCCCTGAAACGCTGGTGAAATCGCTCGAAAAACTACTGGCAACCTGACGCGGTCGTTCAAAGTTAGGTGAACAGCGGACCGCTTGGAACTGCGCTTCGTATCAGGGCATCGCTTTAGCGATGCCGTAAGCCCTCTACATCAAACGCCCCTTCAGGGACTGAGCGTCGGAAATCGCCCTTTTCGTTGATGCGGTAATGGCAGCCGCGGCTTTCGCTGGATTGTTCAGCGGCTTCAAGTATCAGCAGCGCGGTGAGGATGCCGTTGCGCAGCCCGATGATGGAATCGCCGACCTCGCACTTTTCGTAGAAACGCGCGATCTCCAGGTCGAGTTCGCGCAAGATCCGCATGGCCCGGTTCAGACGTCTCTCGCTTCGAATCAGGCCGACATAATTCCACATCGTGTGCTGGATCGTCAGCCAATCCTGCGTGATGAGGGCGGGGTCCGCCGCTTCGTGTTCGTAGCGCCAGTCCGCCACCTTGGGAAAGTAGAAATCGTCGCCGCGCGTGATGCCTTCGGCGGCCTGCCCCCCGGCCCGCGTTCCCCAAACCAGGCATTCCAGCAGGGATGTGCTGGCCAGGCGGTTGGCGCCGTGCAATCCGGTGCATGCCACTTCGCCCGCCGCCCGCAGCCGTGCCACCGTGGTTCGGCCGTAATCGTCGGTGGCAATGCCGCCGCAGCTATAGTGTGCCGCCGGCACCACCGGGATGGGTTCGCGCGTCATGTCGATGCCGCGCTCCATGCACACGGCGTAGATGCCGGGAAAACGTTCGCGAAGCTGATCGGCGGGCTTGTGGGTAATGTCCAAATAAACACAGGGCTCGCCCGACTCGAGCATCGTCTGGTAGATGGCGCGCGCGGCAATGTCGCGTGGCGCGAGCGACCCATCGGGATGGAACTTTTGCATAAATTCCTTCCCGTGACGATCCACCAGCCGGCCTCCCTCGCCGCGCACCGTCTCGGAAATCAGGAAGCAGCCGTCGGGCGCCAGCAACGCGGTCGGATGGAATTGGATGTACTGCATGTTCATGCAGCGAGCTCCAGCGCGGTAGGCCATGGCGATGCCATCGCCGCGCGCCCCGGGAGGATTCGTCGTATGCAGGAAGACGCTGCCCAGACCGCCCGTGGCCAGAATGGTTTCCTTGGCCTGGAGAGAGAAGATTTTTCCCGTCGTCTGATCGAGCACGTAGGCCCCGAAGCAGGTCAGCGGGCG
>JBEKWL010000052.1:0-31712 GCA_049513095.1 Terriglobales bacterium | reverse complement strand
AGCCTTGGTTGGTAGAGCAAAAGCAAAACCTTCCACGAGAGCGAAATGGCGCTCTTCGGAGTGCACGGCCTGGTGCGCCTCAAAAGTGCTTGACAGCGCCGACATTGTTAGAGACGCCTGATTTCAACAGTTACTTCGGCGCCACTTCAAGCGTATCGCCCGTCTGGTGTTCCGTGATTTGGAAACGGAGGAAGTCGTGGATTGCGGCAACCGCAATCGGGTCAGCAGACTTTATCCGTATTCTTCCGCCTGAGGGTATTTCGTCGCAGGTGTAATGGATCGCTGACTTCATCAACTTCATTGTGGTTACACCGGGCGGGACGCCGTCATGTATGAACGTCGGAATAGAGAAGTCGGCATCGCCGAACATCATCGTGATATGCGAAAGGTGCGAGCGAATCGCTCCAGTGTTCAGTTTATCGTTCGGGTCATTCACGGTTACTTCAATCGCCCCACCGTCGGACATCATGCGGAAGTGATGAGTGGTCTTGTCATGAGGAAAGCCCATCGCCTGATCGCCATGGCTCTCCACAGTTGCGTGGTGCGCCTGCTGCGCGTGCATCGGGCAGTCCTTCATCGAGTCATCCGACTTCGCCTCTTGCGAGAGAAGCGGTGACGAGAGTAGCGAAAGCGAAAGCGCGATTGCCAGATAGTTCATGAACGTAATCTCCTCTGTAAATTGTTTTGCCCGGAGTTGGTCTTTGGCTTATCAACGAGCGAATGAAGCAGCATTGCCTTACAACCCGGCGGAGTATGCTTCAACTTCTTCCGCCAGTCACGGACGAGCTTGCGCATGTAATCCTGGGTTCGCCGTAGTTCCTGAATCCGTTGCCCAACCAAGTGCAGCTTCTCTTCAGTCAGGTTAAGCACACGATGGCAAGGGACACCGCCGCTGTCGCGATTGCGCAGAATCTCCGACAGTTCGTTCAACGAGAAACCCAGCTGGAGTGCTCGCTGCGCAAGCTGGACGCGCTCAACGGCGGATGCAGAAAACATCCGATAACCGCCATTGGTCCGCTGTGATGTTGGCAGAATGCCGAGCCGCTCATAATGGCGGATTGTGTCCGTACTGACGCCAGTCAGGCGGGCAAGCTCTCCCGAGCGCAAAGGATTGGCACTCACGGCATCAGTATGAACCCTGGAATCGGTTCCAGAGTCAAGCTTTTTTCAATTGGGGTAATATCCCGATTATCATTGACCCAGGTCGGCCAATTCTCAATGAGTGTAAGCGCCTGATTTCGACAGTTATCGGCAAACAGCAAGCGACGAGGCCGGAATTCCCCCCCGCTATTGCAGCTTCGCGTACTCCGCTTTGGCTTCCTTCAGGATGAGAACATCCGGGTCAGCGTCTTTCCAGAGATTAAGGAACTCTTGATAGGCTGCTCTTGCCTTCGCGCTATCGCCGGCAACGACATACGCACGGCCGAGTTGCAACCTGGCGAGTGAACCCAGAATAAAATTCTGCACCACACCGGGATGATCAAGAAATTTCTGAAACTCATTGACCGCTGCCGGGCCGTTCTTCTGCGCCAAGTAAGCGAGCCCTCGAACGTATGCCGGATACATGGGGCTATTGCTGTTAAAGGGCGGGGTGTTACCCAACTCGTAAGGAACCGCCGGCTCGAGTGCCACGACCGCCTCGTTCAGCGCCTGCCGCGCGATGTCCATGGATGCCTCAACGACCGGGAACCAGTACACCTTCAGATAGGTATTGCCGGGTTCCGATTTCTCCAGAGCGTCAAGAATCTTCTTGGACTGCTCCACTTCCCCGATGCGGGCCAGCGCCACCGCACTGAGGACTTTCACATCGCGGCCCGGGGCAAGAGCCATTGCACGGTTCACGTCTTCCCGAGCTGCAGCGGCATTACCCAACTCAACCTCGCGCAGTGCCTGCATCGTGATCCATAAGGCGCCAGTTTCCTTTGCGTCTGACCGGATGGCGGAATCGGCGGCTCGCCTTGCTAGGTCCCGTGCTTTTTTCACCCGTCCGTAATAGGCGTCAGTGTCAGCGTGGATATCCAGCATCTGGTCTTCCTCGCCGGGACGACCTGCCGCCCAGGCCACCTGCTGTTCCATTTCGACATCATTTCTTGCCAAGAACGCCAACGAGTATTGGGCGGTTCGAACACCCAGCCCGTCGAAGCCCTTTTGTTGTGCTTCCTGGATCGTTTGCCGCGCTTCCTTAAGTCGGCCAACCTCGGTATAGGTCCCCGCCAGATTTCCGTATCCGGTTAATGTAGATTCCAATCGCTGCTGCACCTCAGTCTCAACGATCGATTTTTCGTATTGCCCAAGTGCCGCGTAAATAACCCCCAGGTTCCCGTGTGGCACCATATCCCGCGGGTAACTCTTGGCCCAGAGTTCGTAGGCCTCAGTGGCCTTTTCCACCTCACCGGTGACATTTTGGAAATAGAACGCGGAAATGCGGTATCGCTCACGCTCACTCACACGATCCCGCAGGCTATAGGCTTTTCGTGCATTTTCCGCCGCCAGATTGGTCTGCCCCAGGTTTGAGTAATTGACGGCAATCGAGCAATACGCAATGGCAAAATTCGGGTCCAGTTCGAGGGCGCGCTTGAGGAACGGTATCGCTTCCGCATCGCCCTTGGTGCGTCCGGTCGTAATGCCCAAGCTGTACGCTTTGAGCGCTTCAAGCGACGGAGTGGTCGCTTCCACCGGCACATCAAATTTTTGTACCGATGCCAGTGATTCGCCGAGTTTTGTGCGCAGGTTCGAAGCGGCTTTCCCCAACGCCTTTAGCACGTCCTGCTTGGTCCCGGCTTCTTCCTGTTCCTTGGCCAGCGTGTCTCCTGTACTACAGCCCACCGCGTCCACGCCGATCACGTACTGCCCACCCAGGTTTGAGATGGAGCCAAGGACAATCGCCTTGCTGCCGGTTCGCACACAAAGTTCCCTGGCCAAATCCGAGGTGATGCGCGTATTCGGCTCGCGGCTCATTAGCCGCAATGTTTCCCCTATCTTCCGGGCCGACAGAATATTGATGAACGGCGACTGCCCCAACTGCACCGCTAGCGCCTGCTTGAGCGCGTCATCAAAAACCGCATCTCCGGTCTTGTTATCAAAGTCCGCCAGTACAACCGTGTCTTTTTCTGTAAGCGGCGTCGCGACGGCTGCTGGCGCGGCCGAATGAGAACGCCAGTAAATTCCGCCGGCAATGCACCCGGCAACAACCACCAAGAGCGGAACTGCAATCTTCCACAGTTTCCCGCTGCCCGTAGCAGGAACCACCGCGGCTGACACTACTCCGGACGAGGAAGATTGCGCGGCTGCGAACGACGATCCCGAAGCCGGCTGTGCCGGCACAGCCACTGGATGTGACCCGCTCTCCTGTGCAACCGGCATTGTGGTAGAAGTCGCCCCGACACCGCGCCTTGATTCTGTTTCTCGTTTCAGCCGCTTCAAATCAGCCCGCATGTCAGCGGCATGCTGATAGCGCAACTCGCGATCCTTCTCCAGAGCCTTGTTGATGATCCGTTCTAGTTCGGCCGGCAGGTCGGGATTCAGCCGCACCGGTGCAGCCGGATCGCGGTTCATGATGGCCTCAAAGATCACGGCCGAACTGTCGCCGCGAAACGGCAACGCGCCGGTCGCCATCTCGTAAAGCACCGCGCCGAACGAAAACAAGTCCGTGCGGGCGTCCAACTCCTTCGCCCGCACCTGCTCCGGCGACATGTAGGAGACTGTGCCCAGGGCCGACCCCGGACTGGTCAAGTGTGGGTCTCCGGTACCCGTTGCCGTAAGATCGCCCGTTGCTCTCGCTACGGTTATCTTCGCCAGCCCGAAGTCGAGAATCTTGGCATGGCCCCGCTCCGTCACGAAGATGTTGGCCGGCTTGATGTCGCGATGCACGATGCCCTTGCTGTGGGCGGCGTCGAGTGCGTCCGCGATCTCGATCGCCAACGACAGCAGAGTTTCCAAGTCTAGGGGACGGTTTCCAATCGAGTGCTTGAGCGTCTGGCCATCCAGGAACTCCATGGCGATGAACGCAAGCCCGTTCTCGTCTCCGATGTCGTGAATCGTGCAGATGTTGGGATGGTTCAAGGCAGAAGCGGCCTGCGCCTCGCGCTGGAAGCGGGCTAAAGCCTGCGAGTCCCCGGCTACTTCATCGGGCAGAAACTTCAAGGCGACGAAGCGATGGAGCCGGGTATCCTCGGCTTTGTAAACGACGCCCATCCCACCACCGCCGAGCTTCTCGACAATGTGGTAGTGCGAGATGGTGCGCCCAATCATCAGGCGCAAATCTTACGTGGGCAGACCCGGCAAGTCAATGAAAGCCGTAGAGTTGGCGCCGTCTCAAAAGATGGTTGGCGAAAAATCGCGTTTACACTCAAAACCGTGTTCCAGACCACCCTACCGCTCCACCGCCATGGCCACAGCATTCCCCCCGCCCAGGCACAGCGCCGCAATCCCGCGGTGCACGTCGCGGCGAATCATTTCGTAGATCAAGGTGACCAGCACACGCGCCCCGCTGGCGCCGATGGGATGGCCCAGAGCCACTGCGCCCCCGTTCACATTCACGCGGTTCATATCGAGGCCCAGCTCGTGGCAGACTCCGAGCGCCTGCACAGAAAAAGCTTCGTTCAGCTCGTAGAGATCGACATCATCCTTCTTCCAGCCCGTCTTCGCCCAGATTTTCTGCACCGCGCCGACGGGAGCCATCATGATCCACTTCGGCTCGATGCCGCTGGTCGCCTGCGCCACGATGCGGACCATCGCAGTTGCGCCCAACTCTTGCGCGCGCGCGGCACTGGTCACAACCACCGCAGCCGCTCCGTCGTTGACCCCGGGAGCGTTGCCGGCAGTAACCGTGCCATCTTTCTTGAAGGCCGGCTTGAGCGCGCGCAGGGCCTCGATGGTGGTGTCCTCGCGCGGGCCTTCGTCCTTGTCAAAGATTGCGGGCGCCTGGCCTTTTTTCTTTGCTGGAATTTCGACCGGTACAATCTGCGACTTGAAGCGGCATTCCTTCTGGGCAGCGATGGCTTTGCGGTGCGAGTTGACGGCGAACTCGTCCTGCTCTTCCCGGGTGATGCCATATTTTTCAGCAACGTTCTCAGCCGTCATCCCCATGTGATAGTCGTTGTAAATTTCCCACAGTCCGTCGTGCACCATGGAGTCGACCAGTTGTCCGTTGCCCAGACGATATCCCTTGCGCGCGTTCGGCAGCAGGTACGGCGTGTTGGTCATGGACTCCATGCCACCGGCGACGACGATGGAGCTGTTGCCGGTTTCGATTGCCTGCGCCGCGAGTGCGACAGCTTTCAATCCCGAGCCGCACACCTTGTTAATGGTCATGGCACCTACTTCGGGTGCAAGTCCGCCGAATAACGCTGCCTGCCGTGCCGGGTTCTGACCGAGCCCGGCCGAAACGACGTTGCCCATGATGCACTCGTCGACTTGCTGCGGCTGTAGATTCGCCCGCTTGACTGCTTCGCGCACAACGACAGCCCCTATCTGTGGAGCACTCATATCGCTCAGACTTCCCTGAAATTTTCCGATCGGTGTGCGGCATCCTGCGATGATCACAACATCAGTCAAACCGGCCATGGTTGCGCTCCTTCGACGCGCTCCCCATCACTACTGAAGACGCGTCCCGTCTGCATGCGTCGCTTGAAAATCGTCTCTCATTATAGATCGTGGAAAGCTTCGCGCAGCTTCTCGACGCGCAACCGCGCTGGCACGGCAACGAAGCGTTCGGTTGAAACGTGCGTGCGGCAGAAACAGCGTGATGGGAGAACAAGGGAGAACGAGTTGTGATGTCACTCGACTTTTTCTTCGCGTGCGAGTCGCGCAGGTGACTTTGGTACAGCGTTGCACGCACCCGTTTCCATCATTTTTCTCTTGACTTCGTTCTGCGTTGACTCTATACATTCAAACAGTTGCAACAAACGACCGTTGCGAAATTCCATGAGGAATGGAAAGGGAGAATAGATCCATGGCAACCAAGAAGAAAGCAAAAAAGAAGAGCAGCAAGAAGCACTAAGCACCTGCAACAGGCAACGACAAAGGGGACGCGATGAGCGTCCCCAAAGTTTTTTGCGCCGTTTTCCAGATTCCCAACCCCACGCAGCTTGTTCCCGTGAACGAAAGCCTTCTGCTCAAACCAGGGCTGGTCTCATAAATGGTTTGGGAAGGGCACGGCTTCAGCCGTGCCGTCCAGAGCCAATAAAGATGCGGGCTTTAGCCCCTGAGGGCCGTGCCAGTTTACCCCGTTCGATTCATGATGAGATGGCCTTTAGTTGACGCGAGACGCCAATTTTTTCTGCGGAGCCGCGACCGCCTTCTCCGTCGCGGGACAAAGATTGCGATAGGGACAAAACACACAGTGATAGCCGGGGTCCGGCGGAAACTCTCCCCGCGCGATCCCCTCCGCCACTTCTTGCACGCGCAACTTCGCCTCTTCCAACTCTGCGTCGGTCCGCGTGGTGTAGACGGGCGTGTTGTTTTCGAGGTTGTGGAAGATCAAGCGGTCGGCACGCTTTCCCCAAGTCTCCCTGGCCGCGAGCGCATACAAGGAGAGTTGAAGGCTCTTATCCGCATCCTCTTGTGACTTCGGTTTGCCCGTCTTGTAGTCCACGATGGCAACCGTGTCCGGACCCGTGCGATCGATGCGATCCACGCGTCCGGCCAACTTCGCCGAGCCCACTTGCAGTTCAAATCTGCGTTCAGTCTCGATCACTTCGGGCGGCTTGGCGCCGCGAGCCCACTCGAAAAATTGCCGCAACTGCTCCTTTCCCTGCCGCAGATACAGCTCATACTGATAGCGATCGGCGATGCCCAAGGAAGCCAGGTCAGCCCGGAACTGTTCCAACAAGTCGTCGTCGCCGATCTCGCGCTCGTAGCGTTGCGCATCGTAGAAGGTGTGCAGGATGCGATGCATGGCCGCTCCGTAGTGCAGTGACGCGGGCACGTCGCGCGGCAGGTTCCACTCCCGTTCGAGCTTGAAGCGAAGCGGACACTCTTCATAGATTTCGATGGCCGATGCGCTCAGCCCTGTGACGAAGTTCGCCGACGGCGGCATGAGCAGCCACGCGGCCACATTCGATTGCTGCACGGCGATTCTCTGTTCCTCTTCGGCAAACAAGGTGTCCTGTACGGCCGCCGCTGGATGGGCAGACCAGAACTTCTTGCAAGCGGAGTTGACCATGAACTCCCGCAAGAACTTGGTCGGCTTCGGATCCTTTGTGCTCTTTCCCTGGTGCGCATAGATCGCAAGTGTGTCCTTGGCGCGCGTCATGGCCACGTAGAAAAGGCGGCGCTCTTCTTCTTCGTGCAGTGTTTTGTCGTCATTCACAGCGCCCGGCGAAGACGTGGCCGCCCGCCGCAGTTCCGGTGGAAAAGCAATCAGCGGCTCATGGTATGCAGTAGGGAACGAGACGGATGAACCGCGAATGATGGCCACGTGCTGGAACTCAAGTCCCTTGGCGGCGTGTGCGGTCAAGAGCTGCACAGCGTCGTCATCTTCATCGCCACGCGGAAGTGGAATCGTACCTCTCGCCTGTACAAAGTAATCGAGGTACTCGAGGAATTCGGAGGGGCTGCCGGTTTCGGCAATCGCTTTCGTGTGCCATGACTCCACAAACTTCACGAAGGCGTCGATCAAAGCCGACCGCTGCAGATCGAAGTGCCGAATCACAACGTTCACCGCATAGTTCGCGGCATAGTTCGCGGTAGAGCCCGCGGTAGAGCCCGCGCGAACTCCGTCCTGCTTCACCGCGCGGTGGACCTTCTCCACGCTTTCCAGCACCGCTGCACCGCCAGCCAGCCTTCCCAACACCGTGCGGAGATCGAGTTCCTGCCGCCGCACCGCCCTCATCGCCGCCCGCAATTCCATTGGGTTGATGCCGAACTGGGGCAGCGCCGCCACGCGAAACAAGCTGGCATGATCGTTGGGAGACACAGCGGCGGTCAGGCAGGCCACCGCGTCGCGAACTTCGGGTGTATCGAGAACGTCCAGGCCTTCGATGGAGAATGGAATGCCCCGCTCGGCAAGTTCATGGACCAGTTCGTCGCGATGGTTGTGCTGGCGATAGAGCACCGCAAAATCGCTCCAGCGGCAGCGCAACTCTTTACGCTTCTTCTGGATGCGGCGCGCAAGGTCGGCGGCCTCGACTTCTTTATCTCTCCACGTAACAATTTCGACCAGCGGCGCCGTCGTGGCCTCCCCTTTCTGCTTCGCCTCCTCGTCGCGCAGCGATGCAAGGGGCGTTCGCTGGTAGGAAATTGAAATTCCGTTTTGCGAGAATGTCTGTCCGAACGCTTTTCCGAACACCGGCGGATTCTCATTCACGATGCCAAAAGCGCAACCCAGGATGGGCGAGAGCGAGCGCCGATTCTTTTCCAGGACAACGACTCGGGCCGCAGGAAAGTTCCTCATAAACAAAGTGAACGCCTCGCTCGAAGCGCCGCGGAACTGGTAGATCCCCTGATCCGGATCGCCCACCGCAAAAACGTTCGCCTCCGGTCCAGCAAGCAGCGAGAGGATCTCGACCTGGGCAAAATTCGCGTCCTGGAATTCATCCACCAGCAGAAAGCGCGTCCGGCGCCGTTCTTCTTCGAGCAACGTGGGATCGTTCTTCAGCAACTGATAGGCCTTGGTGATCATGTGCCCGAAGGTGCCCAGGTTCCCTTCCAGCAGCATGTTTTCCACGGTGGCAAAAACGCGAGCGATCTCCTGGCAGCGCTCCAGGATCTCGACCTCTTCCAATTCCGTTTGCTTCTTCGAGCGGGCAACACGGGGAAGCGCGACCTCGCCGCGTTCAAGGCGCTTAACGTAGAGCGCGTACTCTGCCGGGCCGACCAGGTCGTCCTGGCAACGACGCATGAAATCGAGCAAGCTATCGAGGAACTGCCCGACGTTGGCAGCGCGCACAAAGTGTTTGAGGCGCAGATCGCGAATACGGCGGCGCAAGTACACCCAGAGATCCTTGTCGTCGAGCACGCCAAAACCAGCGCCGCGACGCTGCAGCAGTCCGTAGCACCAAGCATGAAATGTGCAGGCCTGCAAGCCGTCGATGACGGTTCCCTTCAGTTCCCCTCGCACGCGGGCCAACATCTCCGCGGCGGAATTGTCGGTATAGGTGAGCGCAACAATTTCGCCAGGGCGGGCGTGACCTTCGCGAATGAGGTTGGCCACGCGCTGCGTAAGAACGGTGGTCTTCCCGGTGCCGGCGCCGGCGATCACCAGCATCGGGCCATCAACGTGTTCGATGGCTTGCTGCTGGCGTTCATCGGGAACGATCTTCGTCGCAGGTGAAGCTGTAGGATTTCCTTGATAAGTCACTTGAGAAGCCACTAGCCGGAGAATATCAGAGGTCGGTTGTGGAAGGCTGTGGCAAGCTCCGGGAAACGCAGGTGTCGTTGTTGTGCCTCGTATCAGGGCCAAGCTTTAGCGATGCCGAAAAGTTGTGCCTCGTATCAGGGCATCGCTTTAGCGATGCCGAAAGTTCTTCGAAATCCAATGCCCCTTTAGGGGCTGCGACTCCGCAGCCTGGAGGTGCATCAACGCAGTGCATCAAGGGCGAGTGCGGTCGCGACGATTGCCGCGGTTTCGGCGCGCAGGATTGTGCCGCCAAGCGAGGCCGCGACCCATCCCGTTTCGCGAAACCACGCCAGCTCCTCCCCGGCCCATCCCCCTTCGGGCCCAACGGCGAGCGCCACTTCAGTTGGCTGGGATTCTAAAATGTCTCCCAGCCGAGTATCCTCCTCAGACTCGGCGAGAGCTTCGGCAAGAACGACGCGGGTCAGTGCGCCGGCCGGCAGCACGCCGGGGGCAGCAAGATCTTTCAATTTGACCGGGGCTGCAACCTCAGGCGGTACAGACCGTCGCGACTGTTCAGTCGCCTGGCGTACGATGCGCCGCCAGCGCTCCTGGCGTTTCACGGCCGCGGCGACCAGATGAGCGTCGCTCCGGCGCGCAATTACAGGAACGATGCGAGCGACCCCGATCTCCGTGCACTTCTCGATCGCCCACTCCATGCGGTCGAACTTGAAGATGGCGAGAGCCAGCGTGATCTCCGGAGCGTCAAACGGCTTGGGCTTGGGCCTGCGCCCATGGTATGGCTTCGTGTCGAGCGCAAACTCGATGCGATCATAGGAGATCGTGGTGATGGTTCCGCGGCGAACTTCTTCTCCAGTTGCGATGTCGAACTCCTGCCCGACTTCGGCGCGCAGCACGCGGGCAAGATGCGCGGCATGTTCGCCCACCAACGCAGCGGTGTCTCCGGTAACTTCGTCGGCGATCCAGCGGCGGCGTGTCATAAGGCAGGTCTCAGGTCTCAGGTGTCAGGTCTCAGAAAACTTTGATCGAAGGATGAGCGCAACGAGCTTGAGCCTGAGACCTGAGACCTGGCACCTGAGACCTTCCCTACGCAAACATATCCTTCACCCGTCCCAATAGCGACCGATGCTGCGGCTTGTTTTCCACCGGGGACAGTTCTCCCAGTTCGGCCAATAGTTCGCGGTGGCGCTTACTCAGTTTCCCGGGCGTCTGTATTCGCACCTCGACGTAAAGATCGCCTTTGCCGTGCCCATTGAGCACCGGCACGCCTTTATTCCTTATGCGAAACGTAGTTCCCGACTGCGTGCCTTCGGGGACTTTCAGCTTGTGTTCTCCTTCAAGCGTCGGAACCATAATCTCGATGCCGAGGGCAGCTTGCGGAAACGAGATCGGAACCACGCAGTGCAGGTCGTTGCCCTCGCGCTCAAAGAAGGCGTGCTCCTTGACATGCAGGACAACATACAAGTCGCCGGCCGGCCCGCCGAACGCGCCTGCCTCGCCGAGGCCGGTGAAACGAATTCGCGTGCCGTCCTCCACTCCCGCGGGCACATTGGCTTCGACCACGCGCTCGCGCAGCAAGCGGCCTTCCCCTTTGCACTTCGGGCAGGGATCGGTGATTACACTGCCCGCGCCCTGGCAGGTTGGGCAGGTTCGAGCGATGCTAAAAAAGCCTTGCTGATACCGGACCTGCCCTCGGCCATTACACGACCGGCAATTGACTGGCGCTTTGCCGGGCGCTGCGCCGTTTCCGCGGCACCCGTCGCAGGTCTCATGGCGGCGCACATTCACTTGCTTGTCGGCGCCGAAGACCGCCTCATCGAATTCAAGGTGCAAGTCTTCGCGAAGATCGGCTCCACGCTGGGCGCGGCTCCGACGACGGCCGCCCTGGCCGAACATCTCCCCGAAACCGAAGATGTCACCGAAGATGTCGCCAAAATCCTGGAAGATGGCGGGATCGAATCCAGCCGGACCTCCGCTGCTGCCGCCTACGCCGGCATGTCCGAAGCGGTCATACAAAGAGCGCTTCTCGCTGTCGGCGAGAATCGCATACGCTTCAGTGATCTCCTTGAATTTGTCTTCCGAATCAGGATTGTTCGGGTTGCGGTCGGGATGGTGCGTCATCGCGAGCTTGCGGTAAGCGCTCTTGATTTCAACGTCGGTGGCCGCACGGGTAACACCGAGCACCTCGTAATAATCGCGTTTTGTGTTGGCGGCCAGAAACTCCCCCACTCTTCAGTTAAGCAAATCAGTTGAGCAAATTAGCAAAGCAAATCCACTGTGTCCGTAAATCGTTTTGGGTGGGCACGGCTTCAGCCGTGCCGCCCAGAGCCCATAAAGACAAGGGCTTTAGCCCCTGAGGGCCCTGTCACCCGCGGCTATTGCGAGCGACCCGCACCATCGCGGGACGCAGCAGGCGGTCTTTGTACTTGTAGCCGCGCTGTAGTTCGTCGAGGACGTGGTGATCCGGGACCTCTGTGCTATCCACCATTTCAACCGCTTCGTGAATCCGGGGATCGAAAGGCTGCCCCATCCCAACAATCGGCTGCACTCCGATTTTCTGCAGCGCATCCTGAAACTGGCGGTAAATGAGCTCAATGCCGTTGCGGAAGTCGGTGGAGTCGCCGCCAGCTTTTAATGCGCGCTCGAAATTATCCAGGGTCGGCAGAATGTTCTTGATGACGTCGGCCGCCGCGTATTCGCGAAATTCCTGCTGTTCGCGCACCCCGCGCTTGCGGGCGTTGTCGAATTCCGCCTGCAGACGAGCCAGCCGGTCGAGCAGCGCGTCGTGCTCGGCCTTGAGCTTTTCCGTTTCCGATGCCGCACTGATCTCCACTGGTTTGGCCGCAGTTGAGCCAGGCGCAGCTTCCTCTCCGCCTTCCGCAGCCGGAAGTTCGCGCTCCAAATCGAGCTCCCCGTTGGTTTTTCCGTTCCCTTTGCGCATACTGCTGCATTACTCCGATTCGTTCAGAAGTTTGTCGAAAAGCCGTGCGATGTACGACACGGCCGACATGGTGTGTTGATAATCCAGCCGCGTTGGTCCAATCACGGCCAGCGACCCCATCACCTCGCCGCCCACGCGCGCGGGCGCCCCAATGAGGACAAAATTCTGCAAATTCGAAGCAGGCAGCGCCTCGTCCAGCCCGATCACCACGCGCACCGCTTCCTGCCGCGTGTCGAGATAAGCGCTGAGCAGCTTCACGACTTTTTCTTTTTCCTCGAGTGTCCGCAGCATATCCTGCAACCGCTCCCGATCTTCCTGGCCGGTTACATGGTTCGTAATGAGGTTTGCTGCTCCTTCCACGAACACCGCCTGCGTGCCCTCGTTCGAAGCCAGAGCGCCCTGCTGATAAAGCTGCTCGATCGACTTCATCAGCCGGTCATACTCACTGCGTTCCTGTTCCAGGCGGCGGGCCAGCTCGGCCCGCATGTCGCCCATCGTCCAGCCGCGAAAATTGTCATTGATGTAGCGCGCCGCCAAATCGAGATCCGCTTGCGGAATATCAAGCCGCAGCACCCGGTCGCGCACCACCCCCGAGCGCGTGACCACGACCGCCAGCACTTTCTGATCGCCCAGGCGCGAGAAGTAAACGTGCTCCAGCGCGTTGCGAGGTCCGCTGGTAGCCACCGTGACTCCGACACTGTGCGAGATCAGGGAGAGCACATGCGAGGTGCGCTCCATGAACTCCGCCACATCGGTGACGCCGGTCAAAGTGTCCTCAATGATGCTCTGATTCTCGTGCGAGAGATGGGCCTCGCCACTAAGTTGCTCGACGTAATAGCGATAAGCCTCTGCCGTAGGCACCCGCCCCGCCGAAGCGTGCGGCTGCTCAAGAAATCCCGCATCGGCCAGGTCGGCCATCACGTTGCGAATCGTAGCCGCACTCAACCCCTCGCGGCTGGAGCGAGCAAGCGTCCGCGACCCCACCGGCTCTCCGCTGGCAATGAATGTCTCGACAATTGCGGTCAGGATTTCCCGTTCCCGTCCGCCCGCTGGCCCTGCTGGCATATCGACCTGAGCGAGGAGCTGCACCGCCCCTCTAAATTCTTTAGATGCAGTGGCTTAGATAAAGGCTCCACCACTTCCTAATGGAATTCTAGGGAGCGCTGGCGAGGGTGTCAAGGAAGAGCGGGGATATCTTCGCAGCGGAGCGCGGGTCACGCCGCTCCATGCCTGCGATCCGGGAAGTTCGCTGGCCATAAACAGGCAGCTGCGGACGCGCCGTACCGGCTGGCAAGATTCAAAAAGAAGGAACGTCGAACGCTAACTCGGATAAAGATCCAGCTCCCGCAAGTTACTCACCAGTGCATTCATCACGAATTTTCTGTACCACGGTCACTTACACCGATACGCGCTTTCTGCGAAATTGACTTCATCGCCACGCGTCATCCGGCGTCCAGAAGCACGACGCAATCCGCCGGAAAGTAAACGGTGACACTCGCCCTCGGCGGTTCACTCGAACCGCCGTTCCGCAGTGCCAAACCGGCAACGGAACCGAACCGTACCTCGGCAGTGACTTCTTGCCTCGGCGGCTCGCAGGATTCGTGTCTACGAATCGCCCGGCTCGAGACTTTGACGCGCCAGGAAACCGAAATGAGCGTGGAACGAATGAAACGACTATTCATAACCTGCATGGTTCTGGGCTGTCTAAGTTTCAGCTTCGCTCAGGGACTTCAAGGCCATGTAAAACTAAGCGGCTATGCAACTGTCACCATCACAGGGCATTCTGTCACTCTAACCTGGAGCGCCAGTCAGAACGCGACGAGTTATAACATCTACCGCGGAACTACGTCCGGAGGGCCATATGTAAGAGTGGCCTCGGGGATCGTCAGTACAACTTATAGCGACGTACAAGTTACTCATAATCAAACGCTCTATTACGTCACCACGGCGGTTAACGGCAGCAACGAGAGCGGCTACAGCGACCAAACTGCCGCGGTGATTCCCTAGAGCTCGGGAGACAAAATGAAAAACTTCTTATTGATCGGTGTGCTGGGCCTGCTGTCTGGAATCTCGTGGGCACAGTGCGCCACTGGCACTCCAGGAACAAATTGCAGTGGACCGCTAACGGTGCAGCCGCAGTCCGGAAACACGGCGCAATCTGCGATTACTTTAGTTGATCTTGGACTGCCTGTGCCGGCGCCGGCTGTGGGCCAATACACGCTATCGATCGCCAGCGGCATGCTTGTGGAATCGGACAACGGCAACAGCTTTCACTCCCTGGTGGGGCCATTCGGACCGCAAGGGCCGCAAGGCGTAACCGGTGCCGCAGGGCCTGCAGGTCCGGCCGGCGCGCCGGGCGCGCAAGGTTCGCCTGGGCCTGCGGGCCCACAAGGGCCAGCCGGAAGTTTAGCCGCTCCCCCTGACTACAACTTCTATTATGGGGCGAGCGGGTTCAAGGCGGCTGTGGGCACAAACGAAGTCGGGGCCCCATTCGATCGCGATCAGATCGATATGTTAAACGCGACCGCAGTCCGCTTCGTGCTCACGATGGCGACGAACGTTTTGCCGAGCGGAAGCTATGCTCAGGCACAGTACACCCCCGACGGAACAAATTGGTATGCACTGTCGGGAGAAGTGCCTGTGACCACGCCCAACGGAATCTACTCGAGTGGCTGGCAGGGTCTGCCGACCGGAGCGGACGGCGATTACGTAGTTCGCATCGTCGTGTTGAACGCCGGCACCAGCCCCGCCCAGGTCGGGCTCCGCCAGTTGCATTTGCAGTTCAAGTAGGACGCGATCCAGCGCAGCCGATCGGTCAACATGCTTGTCATCGGCCTACTGCGCCCTACTGAATCTGGATCACGCTTTCCGAACTCCCGGCTTTGATCTCCTCCACCCGCGCCGCCACTTTGCGGGCAAACGCGAACAGCGACTTCGCGTGAGGCGAGTCTTCTCCTTCGAGCACGGACGGAGCCCCGCTGTCGCCCGATTTGCGAATCTCCGGATCGAGTTCGACGCTTCCGAGGTAGGCGATGTCGAACTGTTTCGCCGTCTTCTCCGCGCCGCCGCGCGAGAAGATGTCGATTTCGTGCTGGCAGTGCGGGCACACGAAGTAACTCATGTTTTCAACCATGCCCACGATGTCCACCTTCATCTGGCGGAACATCTCAATCGCCTTGCGCGCATCCTGCAGCGCAACGTCCGAGGGTGTCGACACCACGATGGCGCCCGTCAGCGGCACGGTCTGAATCAGCGAGAGCGCAACGTCGCCGGTTCCCGGAGGAAGGTCAATGATGAGATAGTCAAGCAGTCCCCACTGCACCGATCCCAGGAACTGCTTCATGATCGAATGCAGCATCGGGCCGCGCCAAATCAGCGGCTTGTCTCCAGGGTTGAGGAAGCCGACCGAGATGACCTTGAGCCCATGCGAGTTGATGGGCGCGAACTGGTTTTCTCCTATCACCTTGGGTTGCTCGTTGGTGCCGAGCATGAGCGGGACGTTGGGCCCGTAGACGTCGCCGTCGAGCAATCCCACCTTGTAGCCCATCTTGCCGAGGGCGATTGCCAGATTGACTGCGAGCGTGGTCTTGCCGACTCCGCCCTTGCCGGAACCGACGGCGATGATGGCGTTGACGCCAGGTAAAGGTTGAGGGGTGGGCTGTTGCTGGCCGGGATGATGGGAGTGAGCGCTCATCGTTCGATTATACGGGAGGGAAAGGAAGCCATCAGCCATCAGCCGTCAGGGAAAGCAATGCCATCAGCTTTCGGTCCGTCGTGATCTGGACGCCGCATACGCCCCGGTTTAGCTGATGGCTGATGGCGGTTCTTCAGTAGTGCCCTTCCCCCAGTTGCACCTTGCCGCGAAACTTGCGGTAAACGAACACAAAATAGCCCACCGCGAGCACCGCGGCGAACGTCCACCAAACCAGGCCGACGCTCAGTCCGTGACTGCCGGCGGCGGTGTTGTAGATGGTGAGATTATATCGATGATCGCGGGCAGGCAGTACGACGGGATAGAGCGCAAACGCCGCGCCCACCAGCATTCCGGTGATATACAGGCACGAGGCAACGAACGCGAGTTTCTCTTTGCCCTTGGGATTGGCCCAGAGCATCACCGCCAGGCTGGCGACAACGACGATCGGAACCAGTATCCCGATCTTGTGCCTCTCGTAGTTCGCCATGATATCGGGCCGGATGAAATACGTCGCAACCAACGCACTGAAAGTCAGAAAAAACTGCACGGGCCAGCACAGCAAGGCGAAACCGCGGGCGCGCCGCCCCAGGTCTTCGTCCGTCTTGAGGGCGACGTAGTAAGAACCGTGCGCGGCCAGGGTCACCAGCCCCATCACGCCGATGAGTATCGTGTACCAATCCAGGATGCCCGTCTGCGCCCCGAGTTTGAAGTTGGTCCAGAGCGGCTCAAAAAAATAGCCGGTTGCATCCAGTGGAACTCCGCGCACCACGTTGCCCAGCGCCGCCCCGAAAAACACAGCCAGCAGAATGCTGGAGATGCTGAAGATCACGTCGAAGAAATCCTGCCACACCCGGCTTTCGATGTGCGCGCGGAATTCAATGCCGATGCCGCGCAGAATGAGCAGCCAAAGGACAATCGTCAGCGGAAGGTAGAACCCGCTGAAGCTCGACGCGTACAGTTGAGGAAACGCAAAGTAGAGCGTGCCGCCGGCAGCCAGCAGCCAGACTTCGTTCCCATCCCAGACCGGGCCGATCGCGCGCAGCACCCGGCGCCGTTCATCGTCAGTTTTGGCCGCAATCAGATAAATCGCACCCGCGCCAAGATCGAATCCGTCGAGCACGACATAGGTCGCAATCATCGCGGCAACAATCCAGAACCAAAGGCTCGCCATATTTACCTCGCCTCCGTCACCGGATGAAGATTGGATACGGATTCGTGCCCGGCCAGAGGTCCGGCCTCAATTTCCCGCCGGATCAGGAACAGGCCGAGAATGCCCAGCACCATGTAAATGCCCATGAATCCCAAAAGAGTAAACATGCCGTTACCGGCCGAGACGACCTTGGAGTAGCCGTTTTCGGTGCGCATCAGCCCATAGACCAGCCAGGGCTGGCGGCCGAGCTCCGCGGTCATCCAACCGGCGGTATTGGCGATATAAGGAAAAGGCGCTGCGAGCATCAGGATCCAGAGCATCCACCTGGCGTTAAAGAGTCTGCCGCGCCACAGCAGCAACAGGGCAACGGCCATGACGGCGACGAAGAACGTCCCCAGACCAACCATGATGTGGTAGCTGTAATAAAGCAATGAGATGTTATCCGGCCAGTCTTGCTTGGGGAAAGCATCGAGTCCGCGGACGTTTGCATTCCAGCGTTTGTATGTCAGCATGCTCAACATTTTCGGGACTTCAATCGGGTTATCGATCTTACCTTGCTGCTCGTTAGGCTGACCTATGATCACTAATGGTGCTCCCGGCTGCCCCTGAAACAATCCCTCCATCGCCGCCAGAGTCACGGGCTGCAGGTCGGCGACCATTTTGCCTTGTCCGTCGCCGGTCGGAAAAATCTGCAGCACACTGAACAGGCAGCCGGCGATCACTCCGGTCTTGACGAAGATGCGGGCGTGCGCGGTCCACTTTCCCGAGAGCAGATAGAACGCGCCCACCGACGTCATGATGAATGCGCCAGTGACGGCCGCTCCGCTCATGTTATGCACGTATTGCCATCCGGCCCAGGGATTGAGCACGAAATCCCAGAAGCTCGCCAGCTGCAAGCTCCCGTCAGAAGCCGTGAAATAGCCAACGGGATGCTGCATGAAAGCGTCCGTAGCAATGATGAAATAACCCGACAACCACGAACCCACAAAGACTGCGACCGCCGACAGCCAGTGCGCTTTCGGGCTCAACCGCTTCTCTCCGTACAGGAATAATCCGAGGAACGCCGATTCCAGGAAAAAGGCAAACATGCCCTCCATGGCCAGAGTCTGTCCGATGACGCCGCCCGCGAATCGAGAAAAGATTGACCAGTTGGTGCCGAACTGGAACTCCATCGGAATGCCAGTTACAACGCCTAGTACGAAATTGACACCAAAAATCCTTCCCCAGAAGCGGGCCGCCTCGTGGTACACAGGATCGTTGCGCCGCAGGCCGATCGTCTTCAGCACGACAATCAGAAGCGCGAGGCCCATGGTGAGCTGTGGGAAGAGATAGTGAAACGTCGCGGTGAAGGCGAAGTGCAGGCGGTGAACGAGAAGTGCGCTGTCCATAAGTACGTCCCGCGTCTCAGTTATCAGCTGTCAGTTGTCAGCTCTCGGCTCTTAGTTGTCACTTATCGAGTCTTAGTTGCCCACGTGCTGCCTGTAAACTCGCTTCGTATCAGGGCATCGCTTTAGCGATGCCGCAAATTCTCCGGCATCAAAGCCCCTTTAGGGGCCGCAGATCGCCTAACTTCGAACCTCCTTTCTGCGGACCGATTCCGCTCGGCGTATCTCACGGCGGCGCGCGGCACCATCGTAGCGGCGTTTTTCCTCTTCCGTCTCAGGGATGACGGGCGGGACCGGCAACCGATTTCCGGCAACATCCACAGCGACAAAGGTCAGATAGGCCGAGCTAACGTGCCGGCTCTCTTCGGAGCGATAATATTCCACCCAGACCTTCACCCCCACCTCCATCGAAGTGTGGAAGACGCGATTGACCGACGAGCGCAGGACTATGAAATCTCCGACGCGAACGGGCACGAGAAAATCCATATGATCAATGGAAGCCGTCACCACGTACGCGCGGGAGTGGCGGTGGGCGGCCATGGCGCCGGCGAGGTCGATCCAGTGCATCAGACGTCCGCCAAGAAGCGAGTTCAGCGGGTTGGCATCGTTCGGCAAAACGATCTCGGTCATTTCAGAGATCGATTCGCGCACCGGACGGGGGCGGGTTAACTTCGCTTTGTCGTCGTCGTTCATAAGATTGTCAGTGCATTGCTCGGCCGGTCGTTGCTCGGCCAGTCGTTGCTCGGCCAGTCGTTGCTCGGCCGGTCGTTGCTCGGCCGCTCAATCGGCTGTTCATAGACCGGCTGTTCATAGACCGGCTCACAAATCCTTTAGATCAGAACAGCTCTCTGCCGGGCGCGATATGCCTGGAGATAGCAGGTTGCAAGTCTGAGCACACGCGGGTCCGGATGCGAATCGAGCCATGCCCCGCTCGCCAGATCGAAGGTCAATCTCCCATGTTCGATGGGAGCGTGCGCTAACTCGCAGACAAAGCCGATCGTGACCTGATCCTGGCCAGCGCGGGCAACCGAAAAACGGACCGCATCCCAGTCACGGCTCGGAGGAAGATGCGGACAGGCGGTCGCGTAACCAAGATTGCAAAATTCGCGTATGTGCGTGTCCGATGCCGGCAGTTCCTGCCCCGAGGCGCGGCAGTCGCCAGTCCACCCCGCTCCCAGTGGCAGACGCGAAGGATGCGGCCAGGAGCCGTCGTTCACGATTTCCCGCGGCACAAAAAAAGGGCAAGCCAAGTTGATCTCTCGGCGACCAGCCATTGTAACGCGGGACGTGATCCGAATGCCGTGATATGAATGTAGGAAGCGGCTCTCAGCTGTCAGCCTTCCCGCGAGCGTCTCCTGAGAGCTGAGACCTGACACCTGAGACCTGATCTATGGATCGCATTGCCATGTTGAGCGAGATTCTTACCGCGAATCCCGAGGATTTGTTTGCGCGCTATGGACTGGCGCTGGAGTACTCGAAGGCCGGACAAATCGAGCAGGCGCTTCAGGAATTTAAAGCGCTGATCGCGAAAAATCCGGATTACACGCCCGCGCGAGCCGCGTCGATGAGGCCAAGCGAATGCTGGTCGATGGCATTTCCTGCGCACGCCGCACCGGCAACGCGCACGCCCAATCGGAGATGACGGCCATGCTGGAAGAGCTGGGCAACTAGCGTTGCTAATGGAGAGACGGCCGCCCCCGCCCGTCCAGCGCAGCGAAGCTCCGCCGCGTCGGCGCCGATAGCTGACGGCCGAGAGCTGACAGCCGGAATGCTACACTTTTGGTTCCGCGGAGGCCCCTCATGCGCCGTTTGGTTTTTCTTCTCGTTCTTCTTTTCTCTCTCCCCGCCTTTTCCCAAGCCAGGCACCCCTTCACGTTCGAAGACATGATGAAGCTGAAGCGCGTCGGCGAGCCTGTGCCTTCGCCCGACGGCAAGTGGGTGCTCTTCAGCGTGGTCGACGTGGATCTGGCCGCGAATACAAAGACGCCGCACATCTGGATCGTCCCCCTGAATATGAATAGTGGAGCGACGGGCGCCTCGCCCGTCCAGCAAGTTTCTGGGGGCCCAGGAAGAGAACGCGCGATCATCGTCGATCAGGACGGCGACCGTCCGCGCTGGGCGCCGGATGGCAAACGCTTCGCCTTCATTTCGACGAAGGAAGGCGGCTCGCAGGTCTGGATCGCGGATCTCGATGGCGCTTCGGGCACAGTCACCGGCGTGCGTCAGTTGACTCACATCGCGACTGAAGCTGCTGGTGAACTCTGGTCGCCCGACGGCAAGAACATCCTCTTTACCTCGGATGTCTATCCCGAATGTGGCGGCGCACCCGGAGAGGAGGCCGTTTGTAATTCGAGGAAGGTGAAGGAGACACACGAATCGAAGGTAAAGGCGCTGATTTTCGACCGCTTGCTTTACCGTCATTGGAATGCCTACAAGGAAGGCAAGCGCACCCATATCTTCGTGGTCGATGTCAATGGAGGGATGATCGGCGCTCAACTGGGAAACGCAGCCACTGATGTCATGACGATTGCCCGCGACCTCACGCCCGGCGACTACGACGCGCCCGTGTTCTCGCTTGAAGGACAGGACAACTACGCCTTCTCGCCTGACGGGCAGGAGATTTGCTACACCTCGAATCACGACAAGGTCGAAGCCACGTCCACCAACAACGATCTCTGGATCGTCTCGGTGAACGTAGGGGCAGCCGCCTCGGCTGCCCGGCCCGTCCCCAAAAACATCACCGCCGACAATCCAGCCAGCGACTCGACTCCGCTCTATTCTCCCGATGGCAAGTACATCGCCTACCGCGCCCAGCAGCGTCCGGGATACGAGAGCGACCGCTTCCGCCTGATGCTCTACGACCGCAAGACGGGAGAGAAGAAGAATCTGACGAAAGACTTCGATCTTTGGGTCGAATCGTTCAGCTGGCTTCCGAACTCAAGAGGACTGTTATTTACAGTTGAGGAAGAAGGACAATCACAAATCCTTTGGATCTTGCCCTTCGAATACAAGAAAGGTCCATCTGGCCCGGGCACATTAAGAGAGAGTGGGAAGGAGTTAATCGTAAACGTGGCCAAAGGCTTTTTTGATTCGCCGATCGCAATTGACACGGATACGGTTGTCGCGAACGGTATGTCGCTCAGAACGCCCACTGAGATTTATAAGATGAACCTGAGTAGACTGAGCGACCTTCACGGCCCACCGCCGGAACGGGCTGCTTCACAACTCACGCACATAAATGATCCTCTCCTTTCACAGATTGAAATGTCCCCCCTCGAATCTTTCTGGTTCACGGGAGCGAAGGGCGACAAGGTGCAAGGCTTCCACGTCAAGCCGCCGAACTTCGACCCCGCCAAGAAATATCCCGTGAAGTTCCTAATCCACGGCGGCCCGCACGACCCCTGGGGAGACGACTGGAGCTACCGCTGGAACGCCGAACTTTTCGCGGCCGATGGATACGTTGTCATCATGATCAACTTCCATGGCTCGGCAGGATACGGGCAGAAGTTCGTTGACGAGATCAACGGCGACTGGGGAGGCGCCCCGTTTGAAGACCTGATGAAGGGCCTCGACTATGCCGAGAAGACTTACCCGTTTATCGATAAAGACCGCGAGTGCGCGCTGGGCGCGAGCTACGGCGGATACATGGCCAACTGGGTGCTAGGCCACACCGATCGCTTCAAGTGCATCGTCTCGCACGACGGCATATTTAACGCTGTCTCCTTCTGGGGCACCACCGAAGAACTCTGGTTCAATAACTGGGAGTTCAAGGGCACTCCCTACACCAACCCTGAGATGTACGAGAAGTGGTCACCGCGCAACGCGGCGAAGAACTTCAAGACCCCCACGCTCGTAATCCACGGACAACTCGACTACCGCCTCGATGTCAGCGAAGGCTTCCAGCTTTTCACCACTCTGCAAACGATGGGCGTGCCGTCCAGGATGCTCTACTTCCCCGACGAAGGCCACTGGGTGCTGAAGCCGCAGAATTCGCAGCTCTGGTACAAAACGGTCAACGACTGGGTCGATCAGTGGACGAGGCAGAGCCATTGAGGCATTGAATCATTGAGTCATTAACTCAACGGTCCAATGACTCAATGGTTCAATGAATCAATGCCTCAATGACTAAATAACTCTACTGGTAGACTTCGGGGACGAAGTTCTGCTCGTGGATGGGCGGGCGGACATACTTGACCTTGTCTAGCGGCGAAAGCTTGAGCGGCGCCGGGGTCAGATCCTCGTAAGGAATCTGCGACAACAGGTGGCAGATTACGTTCAGGCGCGCGCTTTTCTTGTTGTCCGCGTTCACCACGCACCAGGGCGCCTGTTTGATATCGGTGTGCGCGAACATTTCGTCCTTGGCACGGGAGTACTCCACCCAGTGCCGTCTGGATTCGAGGTCCATCGGGCTGAGCTTCCAGCGTTTGGTGGCGTCTTTCATCCGGTCTTGAAAACGGCGCTCCTGCTCTTCGTCGCTCACCGAGAACCAATACTTGATCAGGATGATGCCCGAACGCACCAGCATCCGCTCGAACTCCGGGCAACCGTGCAGGAATTCGAGATACTCGCTTTCCTTGCAGAAACCCATCACGCGCTCAACGCCCGCCCGGTTGTACCAACTGCGGTCGAAAAGGACCATCTCGCCGGCAGCCGGCAAATGCGCCACATACCGCTGGAAGTACCACTGCGTTTTCTCCCGCTCGGTGGGGGTACCCAACGCCACCACGCGGCAGACGCGCGGATTCAGGCTTTCAGTAATCCTCTTGATCGCGCCGCCTTTCCCCGCCGCATCCCGCCCCTCGAAGATGGCCACCAGTTTCAGGCCCTTGTGCCGGATCCACTCCTGCAGTTTGACCAGCTCAATTTGCAACCGGCGTAACTCATCTTCGTACACGTAGTCTTTGCCCAGCGTCAGTGTGCGGGCGGAGCCATTCGCCGGCGTTGCGTTGTTCTTGGTTTTCTCCGAGTCCGAAGTGCGTTTTTGCGCCATGGTCAATTCCAAGATTACGAGGCCAGAGATGCCACGATAAAGTTATCGGCACGACGGGCCAATTGCCTTAGCCCGTCATGGCGCTCGCCGGCTTTCAGATCCCGGTTACTCCGTCGTCCCGAAGATAATCCCGTCCTCACTCTGCGCAAAACGGCAGCTCCTCTTGTCTTCAAGCAGCTTGCTCGCGGCAGGATTGTCGGCTGAAGGAGCGTTTGCCGGAGGATGATTCGCTGCGGGATCATTCGCTGGAGGGCTGTTCGCCGAAGCAGATTCAGCGGGCTGCTGTGCCGTCCCACCGCCATGGTCGCGTTCCGTCGGGTCCGCGGGCGGCTTAGCGGGCTCAGCCAGCGACCGAGGAGCTTGTGCTTCCGCCTGCGGCAATTTGGCGGCCTGCTCACAGGACCAGGGAGCCACATCGCCGGCCCCCGAAGTCCCACTCGCGCCAGAGTTGGAACCAGTGCTCGAAGCACCATCCTCGCGCGCGTCGGAACAGGGGCTCTGGCTCGCAACCGGGTCATCCAGCGGAGCGCCTTGCGGGACCGCAAACAGCGCGTCCGGCACGCCTTGTGGCGCAGGCGTTGGCGCGCCAAATTGCGGAGCGGTTCGCGCCGTCGGGGCCTTGGCGGGGCTGTTGTTCGTCAGCGCCGGAATGATCGCTGCCACGCTCTCCATTTGCAGCTGCGCCGTCGATTGGCCCGCACTCACCGTGATAAACAAATCGCACGGGCCCACGCTTCCGGCGGAGGGCACGATGGAAGCGAGGCCATTCTGATCGGTCACGACCTGCGCCTGCGACGAACCGAGGAGAACCGGCATTCCGTCTCCCCCGGCATTGGAGCCGCCATCCTGCTGGCCTCCCTCGCCGGGACTGACCTGTGCCAGCGTGGTCTGAAAGGTGACGTTCACTCCCATCACCGGATTCGCGGCGCTCGATCCGTCGGTCGCACGCATCACAAGTTTTTGAAAAGCCTGTCCCGTCAACACAGCCTGCGACGAGCCGCTCACCGTCTCCAGCGTCCATAGCGAAGTGGGCGTGGAGAACAGAGTAAAAGTCTGGCAGGGCAAATTGTTCGGAGCGACGCAAGCGCTCACCTGCACATTGGCACTTAGATTCGTGAGATTTGCAGTGATGGTGGCGAATCCCGAGCTGTTGGTGGTTGCACTGCCCGCCGAAAGCGAAGCCGTGCCGTTGGTGATTGCGAAATTGACCACCACATTCGCAATAGGCGTGCCCAAGTCTAGAGCTTCGACCGTGAGAGGAACGGCAAGCGTCGAGCCTTGCCCAACCCGGCGCGTCGGTGTCACCGCGGCCAGGTCGAGCGTGGTTGATGTTCCCACCACCGTGGCCTGCTGCGCTTGCGGCGGCGAGTACGATACCGGCGCCAGCGCGATCGTGATCGTACTCGGTCCTGTCGCCGTGGGAGTGACCAAGCTGGAGGATTCTCCCGCTTCATCGCTCAACACCGAACAGGAAGACGCTCCGCTGCACGCCGAGAACTGCAAGCCGTTGGTCGCGCTCCATGCCATCGTCGCCCCGCTCACCGGCGTAACTCCATCGGCCGCAACCGCGCGCACGCGGATGGCATTGGCAGCTGCCGACCCAACAGGCGTTGCCGGCTCCGCACCTTGCAGAAGAAGCAAGAGATCCGTGGCCGAAGCGCCATAGGTCAGCGCACCTATCATTTGCGAAAAAGCGCCGTTCACCGGATTCGCGACCTGGATGGTAGCAGTTCCGTCCTGCGTGCCTGAAGGCACAGCTACCTGGATCTGGCTTGCCGATGCCGAAAGCGTGCTGCCGTTGTTGCCGGCAACGCTCACCTGCAGTCCCGGACTGAATCCGATGCCATTGAGAGTGGTCACGCCACCGGCAAGACTGAGGCGCGCCGGCGTCGCCGTATCCGAATAAAGGAGGCTGGCTTGGTAGAAGTAGTCTGGACGGCCGTCGCCACGGAAATCGGCCACCCCCACCCGGTACGTATCTGACGATTGGAACTGCGCATCCAGTCGAGTCATTCCAAAAGTCATCGAGCCAAATGCCGAGGGCGTTGAAGCAGGCGCTGGTTCTTCGCTCTGGTCGCTCAATTGCCAGATCCCAATTACGGGCAACAGTTTGTTTTCTGTCGGCTCGCCCGCTTCATCAAGGGCGGTCACTGCGACTGAGGCCGTCCGGTTCGCCTGCGCTGTGAACTCGAAAAAATCGGTGCTGCCGTAACCGGAGATCCACGACCCCCATGCACCGCCCTGCGGAAGCGCCGCCGGAGTCGCATAGGTCGACCCGCTGCCGGGATGCGTTTGCGCGATTTCATCCTGCAACATCAGAATGTCCCGCTCGGCGTTTGACCCATTCGACACCGTGACCACCACCGGTGCGAACGAACCCGAGGGCGTTACCTGCATGAGAGCGTACGGTTCGACGCCCATGGACCAGTTCGGGTCCAGCGCTTCCACGCTTAACTGATACTCGGCGATGGTTTGCCCGGTCGGAATCATCAGTTGGCCCAGATCGAAAAACCCTTCGAGCGAGGCATCATCGGATCCCCACCGGTTATAGGGAAGGTCATTTCCGTCCACGTATCCATCGATAATGTTGCCCGCGTTGCCGCAAAACAGGAATCCAGAGACGGAAGTCACCACATACTGCCGCGAGGGCTGGCCCGAGACCATCAACCGGGCCACTACGTTGACGCCCTGCATTTGTTGCAGCGCATTCCCCGATGCATCGGTGAAGTACACGCTGCCGTAGATTCTGCCCGCCGCTTGCGGGTTACTGCCTGCGGGATAAAGCCGCGCCAGGGCGTCCATGTCGTCCATTGTGGGGACCGCCGCGTTGGGATAGCAGGCGCTGATGGGCACGCAGTTAATCGGATCGCTAAAGTGCATCACCGGAAACCCCGCATAATCGGCGCTGCCTGGAGCTGGGTTCTGCGTCAACACGTTCAGGTTGGCCTGCGACCACCCCAAACCAACCGTGCGCCCCAGCACGCGCACCAAACGGTATTGAACGTCAGGCAGTTGCGCACTGGTGCTGGCGCAGACTCCGTTGATCACCACCAGCGCGTGCACGATGTTCCCGCCCATGGAGAAGTTGTCGGGTCCGCCGTAAACGGCGTTGGTAAAGCAATCATCCAAGTCTCCAGCGCCTTGGCCCAGAATTGCATCTGTGACCGTCCCGTCGTAGTCGTAGATGATTCCGACCGGAGTGCCCGTGGCGGAAGATGTAATGTCCGCCGGGGCGGTAACCACTCCGTAGCCGTTGGTTTCGATATTGCTGCCGTTCACGTCTTCGGCAAGGTGACCGCCCTGCGATGCGCTGAGGGCAACACCTGGAATGCTGGTCCAGGTGCTGAACGCAGTGGCAACAAGGGCATCGGCCTGTGCGCCGGTGAGGATCGCGCTCAAATTTCCCTGATCGGTGAAGTACTGCACCGAACCACTCGCCCAAATCAAAGGTTGGCCTTCGACTCCAGAGGCGTAGCCGGAACCGGCGACAAACGCCAGGCCTCCGGCGCGGCTGGCAACCGCACTGCAAATCAGAAGAACGGCGACCCCTGCGATTCGCGAGCGCATGTTCACTCCTCTCGGGCGCTGCGGATGGCCCGCTCCAGTTGAACGACGCTGACCCTCCCGTTATCGACGGTCGCACGCGGCCGAGGAGAGGATGCGTTTCGGAAGCCAATGGCGGCGGCAGGCCTCTGCGCATCCAGCTCTTGCATATCTTTCGACACGTTGTTCCCGCTCAGGTCGAGAGCAACCTGCCCCAGTGACCCGCCCACCGGGCTAGTAAGGCCCAAACGACTCGGCGGATATAAAAAGATCAAGATGTGCTGGCCGCGGGTCATCGGGCGATGCATGGACCATGCGCCCGCCCACTCGTGAATGGTGAGAACTTGTCCCTGCTCGACCCCGGCAATCGCCTTGTCCACACGAAAACTCAACTGCACTGCCGGAGTCGTCCCCGGAACTAGCCGATCGGTCGCCCCAGTCCCGGTCGTCACAGTCGGGGTCACAGTGGCGAGCACCGTCCCGGCAAATATCATCCCGGCCCGGCGCGAAAGTTGCTTCCATTGCGGGCCGAGGACGCGCTCGGCAATAACCTGATCCGATTGCTGCGCAGCTGCAAAACTCGACACGCAGAAGTTCGACAGACAAACGAGCGCAACCACCCACACGCGTCTTGACGCACGCATAGCGATCTCTTTCTGGAGGGAACGGGACCGGGAGAGGTCCTGGGAGTGGAATCAGCGTAGCGCGTAATGGATCAGGCGGATGTGCGGGCGGTCACTGTGGATTTGTGATGAATCGGCAGATCGGGGGGCTGCCTGTCCATATTCACACATTAGCCCCGGAGGGGCGAACGAACTTAGCTCAGCGCTTCAGCGCTGGGAAGAGTGGAAAGAACGACCTAAGTCCCGGAGGGACGACCCAGTTCTCACGCCCGCTCGAAAGCCTACTTCTTATAGCGACGATTCGCCTTCCGTTGCGCCTTCGCAGCTTTCTTCATTGCTTTCCGCTGTTTCTTGTTTGCCTTGTTCAACATCTTCTGCTGCTTCTTGATCGCCTTACGGGATTGGCGCGCATTTTCTTGGGGACTGATGCGTTGAGCTTGAGCCGGTATTGACCATGCAGCACTCAAGGCGACCAGCAGCAGCATGAAAGTAGCAATTCGTTTCATAACGTCTCCGAACGAAAATCCTGCAGCGATCTTACACCGAAGCTACGCCCATCCTCGCACCCAAGGCGTTACTTCTGTAATGTGACTAGCTGGTGGAGAGCCGGGCGCCCCGGTTTCGTATCAGGGCATCGCTTTAGCGATGCCGCAAATCCTTCGAAATCAACCGCCCCTTTAGGGGCTGAGGGCCGAAAACTGACTTTTTCCGCAGCCTCCTAGTGAATCGTCTTCGTCTTCCGCGACATGTAATCCATCAGTAAATATTGCCCAAGAGTATACGGCGTCGTAAAGTAGGCCTTGCCTCGGCACATCTGCGTCACTTTCTGAACGAACTGCACCAGCCCGTAGTCCGACGCCAGCATGAAAGTATTGATCAGCACGCCCGCCCGTTTGCACTTCGAAACTTCTTCGAGCGTCTGGCTGACCACCAGCGGATCGAGCCCAAACGCGTTCTTGTAAATGCGCCCGTCTTCGAGCGTAAGTGCGGAAGGCTTGCCGTCGGTAATCATGACGATCTGCTTCATGTCCTTGCGCTGCCGTTGCAGGATGCGCTGCGCCATGCGCAGGCCCTCGCGCGTGTTCGTGTAGTACGGACCAACCTTCACCCGCGCCAGTTGCGAAAGCGGCACTTCTTCCGCCGAATCGTGAAACAGCACCAGCGACAGCGAGTCTCCCGGATACTGCGTCCGGATCAGCTGCGACAGCGCCATCGCAACTTTCTTAGCCGGAGTGAAGCGGTCCTCGCCATACAGAATCATCGAATGCGAGCAGTCGAGCATCAGCACCGTCGCGCACGACGACTGATATTCGCACTGATGCACCTGCAGATCGTTGTATTCGAGGTTCAGCGGAAGCCCGAGCCCTTCGCGCTGAATGGCCGACGAAAGCGTCGCCGTGATGTCGAGGTTCAGCGTGTCGCCAAACTCATACTGCTTCGAAGCGCCGCTCGCCTCGATGCCGGTCGCCATGTCGCGCGTGTCATGACGTCCAAAGCTCGACTTGCCCAGCGACCCCAGCAGATCGCGCAGCGCCTTGAATCCCAAAAAGTCGAGGCTCTTGTCGGTAATCTCGAACTTCGCCTGCTGCCGCGCGTCGCCGACCTGTCCACCCACGCTCGATTGCTTGGCGGGATCGTGCGGTTGATCGATCGATATATAGTCTTCCTGCTGCATGCGCTCGATCAGCTTCTCGATCAACTCCTCAAGTTCGCCCTCCATCTGCATCTGCTGGAGCCGGTCGCGCATTTCTTCGTCAAACATCTCGCTATTGAGCAGCGCTTGTTCGAGCGCGCGTTTCAATTCGTCGAGCGTCTTCTCGCCCTCCGGCAGTTCGTACCAGAAATTGTCGTTGAATCCGCTCTGCAGAAAATAGTCCGAAAGCGCGCTGAGCAAGTCCTCCATGCTCATGTCGCTGGCGGGGTCGGGAACGTATTTGGAGTAGCGAACGCGTTTCATAAGAACCGTCGTTCGCTATTCGCTGTTGGCTTTTAGCGAACGGCGAACAGCGAACGACGAGCAGCTAATTAAACCCCCTCTTCCGTCCAAACTCCGACTCGTCCCGCTCAAACGGAGGCTTCTCCGCGACCTTCACTGGCTTCTCCCCCGCCGTGAACACGCGCTCCTCGTTGCGCCCGATTTTCTTGTGCGCGTGCAGCCCTTCCAGAACGAACTCCGCCGCCGATACCTGTATCTCGCTGCTGTCTTTCGGCCCCACATTCAGCTTGCCGAGTTTGTCCATCAGCCCCTGAATCTGGCGCAGGCCTTCGAGCACTTCCTCGGCTCCGGCGTTGTCGCTGAGCTGAATCTCGCCGCCCAAATCGAACCACTGCACCACCTGATTAAAGTTGACGCCGTGAAGATAAGCATCGAACATCTTTGCAATGGCTGTGCGGATCAACTCGCGGCTCACGTGATCCGCGCCCTTCATTTCGCCTTCATACTCCAGTTCCAGCTTGCCCGTGATCGCCGGCAGCGCCGCGTAGATATCGCTGATCCGCGGCACGACAAACTTCTCCTGATGCGTCAGGGCGCGCCGTTCGGCATTCGATACCACGTTCTCGATCGCCGAAATCGGTAGCCGCTGGCTCACACCCGACCGCTTGTCGATCTTCTTGTCGTCGCGCGCCGCGAAAGCGATCCGCTCGATCACTTCCCGCACATACTTCGGAACGTGCAGCCGCGATCGTTCCTCGCCAATCTCGTGGTCAACCTCGCGCTCAATATAGGCCTCCTGCGCGGTAATCGCGATCCCTTCTTCCACCGTCGCCGGATAGTGCGTCCGAATCTCCGACCCGATGCGATCCTTCAGCGGCGTAATGATCTTCCCGCGCGCGGTATAGTCTTCCGGGTTCGCGCTGAACACAATCGCGACATCCAGCGGCAGCCGGATGGGATATCCCTTAATCTGCACGTCGCCTTCCTGCATGATGTTGAAGAGTCCCACCTGAATCTTGCCCGCCAGATCCGGCAACTCGTTAATCGCAAAAATTCCGCGATTGGCGCGAGGCAGCAAGCCATAATGCACGGTGAACTCGCTGGATAGTTCGTGTCCGCCGCGCGCCGCCTTGATCGGATCGATATCGCCAATCAGGTCCGCGATCGTGACATCCGGCGTGGCCAGCTTCTCGACGTAGCGGTGCTCGGGCGTCAGCCAGGCAATCGGCGTGGCGTCTCCCTCTTTCGCAACCAGTTCGCGGCACCGCCGGCAGATCGGCGCGTAAGGGTTATCGTGGATCTCGCAGCCCGCGACGTAAGGCATCTGCGGATCAAGCAGCGCCGTCAGCGCGCGTAGAATCCGGCTCTTCGCCTGTCCGCGCAATCCGAGCAGAATGAAATTATGTCGCGAGAGGATCGCGTTCACGATCTGAGGCACCACCGTGTCGTCGTAGCCGACAATGCCCGGAAAGATCGTGCTGCCTTCGCGCAGCCGCGACATCAGGTTCTCGCGCAGCTCATCTTTTACCCGCCGCGAAGCGAGACGCTGTGCAGTAAAAGGACTTTGGCGCAACTCGCCGAGAGTCCGGGCAACATTCATGGTGGAACCCCCCACACAGAAAAAACCCTTGTTGCGGATTATACCGCCGTCGGCGCCGTCAGTTGTCAGTTCTCAGCTAGAGCTGATTTAACTGAAAACTGACAACTGATAACTGAGATCTGCGTTCAGTTCCAGAAGAATAGTCAAGACCTGTGGATTGGCGTGCCACGATGAGGTGGTAAGATCAGTTGCAGGAAGGGGAGAAGTTGTCGGAGCGATCAGGAACCCCTGCTGACGATCCGTTCAGTGGTCGGCACCCAACCAGTCACGAACGGCTGACGGGACTGCCCTGGGATGCGTCGTACCACGACGGCCCTGCGCCTTGGGATATTGGCCTGCCGCAGCCAGCAATCGTGCGTTTGGCATCCGAAGGCGGATTCGTCGGAGCGGTGCTCGATGCGGGCTGCGGGACTGGCGAGAACGCTCTTCTCGTCGCCTCGCTGGGATTGTCGGTTCTGGGCGTTGACGTGGCTGAGACGGCACTGGCGATCGCCCGAGAGAAGGCCCACGACCGTGGGATCGAGGTTGAGTTCGCTGCGGCTGACGCGTTCC
>JBEKWL010000051.1:0-20883 GCA_049513095.1 Terriglobales bacterium | reverse complement strand
GTTGCCAGCTGGGATGAAAATCACATCCTATAATCATCATGCGAAGGCTCCTTCTTCCCCAGGGGCCTTAGTCCTCAAACCAAGACTACCGGGTCGATCGAGCCTTCGCTCTTATCCAATCAGTCCAAGCTCCGCTTGGGCGGGGCCTTTGACCTTTTTCATCACATTCGCCGGGTGACGACCCTCACAGACATCCAACTCGGCATACGCGAAAATAACAATCTGACAGGGAGTAAGAAGTGTGCCCGTCAACCACGACGCTCCCTGAAGCGGATCCACCCCATGTGCTAGTTGTTCTTTGATAACAATATTCGAGGCAATTTGAGGCGATGAGCAGCCTTCAAAAAGCCGCTGAATCTATGATTTTTAAGAGAAAGGAGCAAAGAATCGAGCTAACTCCTTATTCCGGAATATTTTGAAAATAAGTCCTTGGCGCTCTAGATTTTGGCGGGGAAACTCCCCCTAACCTCATGATTCCAATAGCAGGGGGGTAGGGGGTGGTGGTAACCCCGCATTAATACCTTCAGAGTAAACAGTCCAGAAGACAAAGTGAATCAGGAGCTCGAAACGATCCACTACGACAGGCCGCAGCGGCAGAAGTCGGTTGGCGCAACCCGAACTCGCCCAGTATCATGTTGGAAACTTGGGAGTACATTATCATCTTGAGTGTCCGCTCCCCCCGACATGCTGCAGAAACGAATCGACGATCAGCCGACCATCTCGCGGGAGAACATCCGCGAGGCCGAAGGAATTTTCCTTCAGCATCTCAAACGCGTCGGGCTCAAGCAGACCGAACAGCGCAACGCGATTCTGCGGACCTTCCTTGAAACTCGCGAACATCTCTCGATCGACGAACTGCATCGGTTGGTCAGGAAAACCGATCCGCGCATCGGTTTCACCACCGTCTACCGGACGCTGAAGCTGCTGGCGGGTTGTGGCCTGGCCAGCGAAGTCGCCTTTCACGACGGCATCGCGCGTTACGAACACCAGTACAACCGCCGCAGTCATCACCACATGGTATGTACCGAGTGCGGCGCCTCGGTTGAATTTTTCTCGGAGAAAGTCGGGGAAATCGAGCGCGAGATCGGACGCAAGCACCGTTACGTTACCACCCGCCACACTTTTCAGATCTACGGCATTTGCGAACCGTGCCGAAAGAAAACGAATGGACGCCGAATTGTCTAGTCCAGAGAATAGTGCCGGGAATAGTGCCGGGGAAAGTGCCGGGAAAAGCCCGGCGAATCCGGCACAAGCTTCCGTGAAGTGTCCCCATTGCGGAACGGTGATGCCCGCGAACTCGGAATTCTGTCCCGGTTGCGCATGGTCGATGACACCGCTTCCTCTCGCGGAACGGGCGGTCGCGGCGGTCGCTTATCTCACCTTCGCCCCGGCCGCGGTGATCTTGTTTCTGCCGGCATATCGCAAAAACCGCTTCGTCCGCTTTCATGCCTGGCAAAGCATTTTGCTCTGGGGAGTCTTTTTCGTTTTGACCATCGCCGCGCTTTTCCTTTCGAATGTCGCTGCCGCCATGTTATTTCTTCTGTTCGGAATTCTGGCTTCGCTGGCCATATTGTTCTTGTGGATTGTGCTTTCGATCAAGGCATGGGAGGGCGAGCGCTTCGAGTTGCCGCTGTTCGGAGACCTGGCTGCGCGGCTGAAATAGCAGGTCTCAGGAAGACAGGTCTCAGGTCTCAGGAAAAACAAAGTCAACCCAATTCACCTTCGCGGTTTTCCTGAGACCTGAGACCTGACACCTGAGACCTTGCTGTTAGCGTGCTCATCGTTCAAAATAATCAATTCACTTCGTATCGCATTTTATATTTCACTCTGCGTCTCAGGAGACCTCATTGAGCCAGCTTCAGCGCGTTAAGATCAGCGCTCTCGGCACCTACGTTCCGCCTCGCCTTCTCACCAACGCCGACCTCGAAAAACTTGTCGATACCAACGACCAGTGGATCATGGAGCGCGTCGGCATCCGCGAGCGGCATCTCGTGGACAAGGGTGTTGCGTCCAGCGACCTGGCGGTTGAGGCGGCGAAGAAAGCGCTCGCCGAGCGCGGCATCGAGCCTTCCGATCTCGACGCGATTATCGTGGGAACGGTTACGCCCGACATGTTCTTTCCCTCGACCGCTTGTCTCGTCCAGCACAAGCTGGGCGCGAAAGATGTCTGGGGATTCGATGTCTCGGCTGCCTGTTCGGCGTTTGTTTATGCGTTGCAAGCCGGAGCCCAGTTCGTCGCCACCGGTTCCCATAAGAAAGTGCTGGTGATCGGCGCGGACGTAATGTCGTCGATCATCGACTACACCGACCGCGCCACCTGCGTCATCTTTGGCGATGGTGCAGGCGCCGTCCTGCTCGAACCCACGGAAGACGAGTCCATCGGGCTCATTGACTTTCTGCATGAAGTGGATGGATCGGGTGGGTGCTCGCTGTATATGCCTGGCGGCGGAAGCCTGAATCCTTCGACTCACGAAACCGTCGACAAGAAGATGCACTTCGTTCATCAGGACGGGGCCGCGGTCTTCAAGTTTGCGGTGCGCAAAATGGCGCTGCTCTGCGAAGAGATTCTCAAGCGCAATAACATCAAGGGCAGCGAGATCGACGCCTTCATCCCGCATCAGGCGAACAAACGCATCATCACCGCGACCGCGGATCGTCTGAGTATGCGTCCTGAAGCCGTGATCATCAACATCGAAGAGTACGGAAACACGACCGCGGGAACGATTCCGCTGGCGATGGAAACCGCGCGCCAGGAAGGCAAACTCAAGAAAGGAAGCCTGGTGCTGTTAGCGTCGGTGGGAGCCGGATTTACCAGTGGAGCTACGCTGCTGCGCTGGGCGTACTAAAGCAGGTCTCAGGTCTTAGGTCTCAGGTCTCAGGTCTCAGGTCTCAGGAAAACCTTGGTGCGGAGACTTGGAAGCGATTGATCAGGCCGTTTAGAATCCGCCCGAGTTCTTCCGTTTCCGATTCGAAGCTTTCGAACACTGGCAAATCGATGTAATCTAGATCGCGCGCGATTGAAAGTTGGGTTTCTAACTCGAGTAGCGATCCGCGGGCATGATACAGAAATTGTACGAATTCTTTTTGAGAATAGCGTCCTTTTCCTTCGGCAATGTTGCTGGGGACTGACACGGCTGCGCGGCGCATCTGTGAGGTCAAGCCGTAAATTTCATCTTTTGGAAATCGACGCGTGCAGCGATATACATTCAAAGCGAGAGTCTTTGCCTTTTGCCATGCGATCAGGTTTCGATAATGGTCCGCCATGATGCCAGCGAGCAGGCTAAAACCGTTGCAGGATTTGCGCGGTGATAGCCGTCACGGAACAATTGGTTGGTTTTGTTTTTCCTGAGACCTGACAGAGCAGGTCTCAGGTGTTAGGTCTCAGGTCTCAGGAAACCGCGGTTGATTTTGTTTTTCCTGAGACCTGATACCTTGGGCCTTAGACCTGCCTCCCTAGGTCCTGAGACCTATTTCCACTCCGACTAATGACTCGAAAATCTTGAATCCATCGGTGCCGCCCAGTTCGGGTTCGGCGGCGCGCTCGGGATGGGGCATCATGCCCAGTACATTGCGTCCCGGGCTGCAGATTCCGGCGATATTTTCGAGCGACCCGTTGGGATTCGCTTCCGGTGTGATTTCGCCTTGCGGGTTCGAGTAGCGGAAGACGATGCGATTGTCGCGCTTCAGTTCCGCGAGAGTAGTCTCATCGCAAAAATAATTGCCTTCCATGTGGCCAATGGGGATGGTCAGCACCTCGCCCTTGCGGCACGCGTTCGTAAACGGCGTGTCGTTGTTTTCGACTCTCACCTGCACCGGCTTGCAGACATATTTCAAGCCGATGTTGCGCATCAGCGCTCCGGGCAGCAACCCCGACTCACACAAAATCTGGAAGCCGTTGCAGATGCCGAGGACCAGCCCGCCCCCGGCGGCGAACTTGCGGACGGATTCCATGACCGGCGAAAACTTCGCAATCGCCCCCGTGCGCAGATAGTCGCCGTACGCGAACCCTCCCGGCACAATGACCACATCGCAGTTTTCCAGGTCGTGCGAGTCGTGCCAGAGGAACGTCGCCTTCTGTTTCGCCACGCGCTCAGCCGTCCAGAAAGCATCGTGATCGCAGTTCGATCCAGGGAAAATAATGACGCCAAATTTCATCGAAATCCTCGAGTTCACTATATGGTAGAGGCGAGATGGATGGTCTTTGGATGGTCTATGGTGACAAGCTCCTATTCTTAGGTCAAGGAAATATTACGAGCGCGCCCATGCGATTCGAACCCATGGGTGATGGCATGGGCAACCTCCTCGCGAACCTCTTCGCGACCAACGCCAATCTGCTGCTCTGACGCCATGAATGGTCTTGGCTATTTCTCACCATGCAAGTGCTGCGCGAGGTAGTTGGCAATGCCCATTTCCTTGATGGAGTGAAGCTGAGCCTCCAAGTAGTCCACGTGCCGCTCTTCGTCCTGAATCATGTGCTCGAACAGAGTCCTGGTGCCGTCGTCCTTGACCTCGACGCAGACCTTCACGGCTTGGTTGTACTGGCGCACCGCATCCAGTTCGTCCTTTAGGTTAATTTCCATTTGCTGCTGCACGTTGCTGCCGAGTTGCGGCTTCAATCCGACATCGACCGTGGGTATGCTGTCCAAGAAGATAATGCGCTCAATGAGGCCTTCCGCATGCCGCATTTCCTCCATGGCCCGCCCCTTCGTGCGCTCGCCCAGCCGTTTGTAGCCCCAGTTCTGGCACATCTCCGACTGCGTCATGTACTGCACAATCGCCGTCAATTCCGAGCTTAGAGCCGCGTTCAATTCCTTAATGACCTTCTCGTTGCCTTGCATGGTCTTGCCCTCCGTAGTTCACCATTTTGCAATTCTGGACGGCAGGCGTGCTGTGACCCAGAGCACAAGGGCGTGGTAGGCTTTCCCGGGAAAATTTCAGGCTAGGGCGATCTGGCGAAACCGGGATAGGCGTCTTCGCGACTGTCTTTTGAGATGGGCACACTGCACCTCGCAGTCGTTGCTGTGGCCAGGCTGTGGCTAGCCCGGGCGGCGGACGATCTCGAGGATCTCTTCGGCGGTCAAAACGCGGGGAGATTTCTTGGCTTCGTCGATGATCCGCTTGGTCAGTTCGGGAGTGACCGGAACGCCGTGGGAGGCGAGATAGTGCTGGACGTTGGAGTTGCCCGACATGGGGCCGATCTCAATCTGCTGCGTGCGGCCGATCCAGCCGGCGGGAACGCCGGAGTAGATGCGGTCGGCGAGCCAGTTGTGGCCGCGCTTCTGGGCCTTGACGACGGCGGCGGCGTGGACGCCGGTGGCGGTACGAAAAGCATCGCTTCCGACAATGGGAGTGTTGACGGCGATGGGAACACGGGTCACCTGGGAAACGAGCTGGACGTACTCGGGCAGGCGGGTGAGATCGTCGTTGCGAATCCCCAGGAGCTTGAGATTGACCAGCAGTTGTTCGATGGGAGTGTTTCCGACGCGTTCACCGATGCCGAGGGCGGTACCGTGGACGCGGGAGACGCCGGCCTCGATGGCGGCCAGGGTGTTGGCGAGATCGAGTCCGCGATCGCGGTGGCCATGCCAGTCGATGCCGATGTGCGCTGCGCCGAGGTCGCGCAGTAACTGCTGCACCCACATCACGAGGTTGTAAACCGCGTCTGGGGTGGCGGCGCCGCAGGTGTCACACAGGCAAAGGCGCCGGGCGCCGGCCTCTACGGCAGCGGTCAGCAGAACGCTCAGATGATCGGGGGAAGAGCGGACGGTGTCCTCGGTGACGTACATGACCTCGAGGCCTTCGCGCACGGCAAAGGCGATGGCCTCACGGGAATGTCGGAGAATGTCTTCGAGTTCCCATTCTTCCGCATACTGGCGGATGGGGCTGGAGCCGATGAAGAGGCAGGCCTCGATGGGAACGCCGGTGAGCTGCACGGCCTCGGCGATGGGGCGGATATCGACAATCAGGGTGCGGGCGGCACAGTTGGCGCGGATGCGCAAGCGATGCCGGGCGATTTCGCGGCACAGCTGCAGCACCGCCTCGCGCTGGCGCTCCCCGGCACCGGGAAGGCCGACGTCGGCGGTCTCGATCCCGAGGCCCTCCATGAGGTGGAGAATCCTGACCTTGGTTTCGACGGGAGGATCGGTTACGGAAGGGCTTTGCAGGCCATCGCGCAAGGTCTCATCGTCAATCATGACGTGAGCGGGCCAGTGCGCGCGGCGGGGACCGGTTGAGGCCCAGTCGTGGATGAGGCTGCTTTCTTCGGGAGTGGTGAAGTCTGCCACCGGATGCCTTATTCGGCTGCGATGGGCTGCGGTTTGCCGAAAGCGCGGGCTCGCCGGCGCAGTTCTTCTGCGGCGGCATGGTCGCCCTGGGCCTCGCGCACCGCAGCCAGGTGAGCAAGGCTGCTGACGTCGCCACTGGATTCTTCCAGGCTGCGCTCGAAGGCGCGCGCCGCCGTTTCGTACTCGCCGCGGCGCTCGTGCAGGACCCCGAGGTGGTAATGCGCCATGAGGTACTCGGGCGTCAGCGCCAAAGACAGCTCCAGGTGCTCGCGGGCCTGGTCGAGTTGTCCGTTGTGGAACAAGGCCAGGGCCAGGCGATAGTGGGCGGCATTGTAGTTGGGGTCGATTTCCAGGCAGCGGCGGTAGCAAGCGATGGCCGCGGGCATGTCGCCGCGGTGGTAGTAGGCAACGCCGAGATCATAGTGTCCGAGGATGAAGCGGGGAGCGGCGGCGACCGCTTTCTGGTAGCAAAGCGCGGCTTGGCCGAGCAACCCCTGGTGAAAATGGAGGGTGCCGAGCAGATGGTTGGCGAGCACGTGGTCGGGCTCCATGGCGAGCAGACGTTCGAGCTCGCGGCGGGCCTCCTGGCTGCGGCCCTCGCGCTCGTGGACGAGGGCGAGCAGGAGGCGCTGATCAATGGCGGCGTCGCGCAGAAAGAAGCCGCACTCGGCACAGAACTTGTCCTGTTCCGCGGCGGGACGACCGCAGCGGGTACAACGAAGAAGACTGGCATCAGGCATACGTAAACCTCCTCTACTTCGCATTCATTATGGGTGACCGGGCGAACTGCGGCGCACGTTTTTCGATAAAGGCGCGGATGCCTTCGACCGCGTCCGGAGTCGCCATAAGGTCATTCAGATATAACGATTCGATTTGCGGAAGGTCCTCGTCGAAGGCGCGGAGCAAGGGGCGGCGAGCGGCTTGGCAGGCGTACTTCAGCGCCGATGGAGAACGGGGAAGAAAATCGGATTCCAGCCAGGCATCGAGTGCGGCGTCGAGATCGTCGGCGCATCTGGCGACCACCCCGCAGCGAGCCGCCTCTTCGGCAGACAGCGCTGCGCCGGTCAGCAACAGCCGGGAGGCGACAGCTTGCCCGACCCGAACCGGCAGCAAGGCGGAAGCGGCGGGAGCGAACACGGCCAACTTGATTTCGGGGGAAGCAAACTGGGCGGTCTTGTCGGCAAGAATCAGGTCGCAGGCGAGCACGAGTTCGAATCCTCCGCCGAGGCACTGGCCGCGGACGGCGGCGATGACAGGCGCGGGGGCCTCAGCGATCCGCCGCAGAAGGGTGTTCAGAGCGCGCAGGGTTCCGGCAATCTGATCGGGCAGGTGCTCTTCAACGCTTGCGCCAAAGCTGAAGTGGGGACCGTCGGCGGCGATAACTATGGCGTTCAGCTCGCGCCCCGCACACAGAGAGAGTGCGGAATCGAGTTCGCGGATCATGGAACGATCCAGGATGTTCGCCTTCGGCGCCGCCAGGGTGATGCGCGCAACCCGCTCTTGATGAGTGAACTGGAAACGGATCTTCTCGAAATTCATTTCGGGGCTCCTTCGGCGACGCCGTGGGCAGTCCAAGGAGCAATTTCTTCGATCAACTCCTCGCTCCAGCGGGCGCCCTGCGCCAGGCGCTGGCGCAGCAGCACGAAATCCACTTCGCGGTTCTTCTTGTCGCCATAGTGGAAGGCGCGGAAACCGGCGTTGGCTTCGGTCATCATGTTCAGCGACAACCAGGCGCGGTTGGTTTCGCGGTTGCGGTCCCAGTGCTCGAGCTTGTGCTTGCGCAGGCTCTCAATGGTCTTGGTGAGGCAGTCGGGCATGGTGTAGAGGAACTGAGTGCACATGCGCTCGACGGCCTCGTCCAGAAGACTGAGGTCGGTGGTGGCGGCGGCCAGCACATTCTGCGCCTGCTTTCTGGCGTCGCCGGTCTTAAATTCGCCGATGACCAGGCGACCGTACTCGTCGAGCACGCGATCGTAGACGACCAACGGGTTGGCAACGAACCTGCCGTCAACCTTGGTGACGGGCACGATCTGGGTCAGGCCGCCCAGCCAGTAGAAGCGGTGGGCGCTCCAGGGTTCGCAGAGGGTGCCGCTGATCAGGGCGCGCTCAATGCCGACGAACAGCGGCAGGAAGTCGGTGCTGCCGCCATCCGGAGCCGAACCGTGCTTGGGGCCGGCTTGGCTGAAGATGGCCGTATCGCTCGCAATGGAGAAATCGCAGGCCATGCCGATTTCCTGGCCGCCTCCCACCCTCATGCCGTTGACGCGGCAAAGCACCGGCTTGTCGCACTGCAGGATGGAGGTGACCATGTCGTTGAAGAGGCGCATGTATTGGCGGTACTCGGCCGGAGCACCGGCGTAAACCTCGGCGTACTCGCGGGTGTTTCCTCCCGAACAGAAGGCACGGTCGCCCGCGCCGGTCAGCACGACGGCTACGGCGGCGCGATCGTTGGCCGCCTCGCGCAACGCCAGGATGATGGCTTTGGCCATGTCGGTGGTGTAGCTGTTGAGTTCGCCGGGATTGTTGAGCGTGATCCAGATGTTGTGCAAGCCCGCGACGGGTGAGCCGTCCCGGGCACGAACGGGGCGGCGCTCGACCAAAATGTTTTCGCGGGTTGCGACTTCGACGAGATTGTGATTCTTCATGATCTCTCCCAGGCAGGCTTAAGGATGACACGGCGGGCAATGGCATGTCGCGCAACTGCATCGAAGACCGCGGGCGCGTCGTCCAGGGGGTGCTCGACCACGTAGGGCGCAATCTTGACTTTGCCCTGCAAGACCAGATCGAGAGCGGCAGGATACTGATCTGGAGGGCAGCCCCAGTTGCCGCGCGCGGTGGCATCCAACGCCATCAGATTCGACAGGCGCAACTCGACTTTCTTTGACGTGAAGCCTACCACGGCCAGGTAGGCGCCGAAATCGAGCAAGCCGAAAGCGGTCTGTTGTCCGCCGGTGGTCCCGCTGGTTTCGAAGATCTTCAGGCCGATGGCCCTGCGCCCGCTCTGTTTCGCGAAACCGCGGACGGCGGCCTTGAGGTCTTTTTCGCTCATGGATGAGGAATCGAGAGTCAGACCGGCGCCATGCTGAGCGGCGAGTTCAAGTTTGCCCTGGTCAACGTCAATGGCGACCACCGCCGCGCCCAGAGCGGCCGCGATCTGCACGCCGAAGCCGCCCACCCCGCCCACGCCCACCCAGACCGCGACATCGTCGGGGCCGAGGCCAGCACGACGGATGGCTTCCCAGGGAGTGGTTACGGCGTCGGCCACGATCGAGAGCAAAGCGTGTTCGATTCCCGGCGGCAGCGGTTCGGGCACGGGGCAGAGACCTCGAGCCGGGACGCGAACATGGGTGGCGAATCCTCCGTCACCGTCATTGCCGGGCATGAACTGATGGCGGCAGATGGTTGGACGTCCCGCCAGGCAGGCGGGGCACGCGCCGCAGGGAATCACGGCGGGAACGATGACGGCGCGATCAAGCCAGGCCGCAGCCTGGTCGCCGGCGGCGACAACACGCCCGCTGATTTCATGGCCGAGCACGAGCGGCAGAGCTTTCCGCGTAGGAATGCCATCCATGGCAAAGCCGACATCGGTATGGCAGATGCCGCAGCCCGCGACTTCGACGATCACCTCTTCCGGCGAGGGTTCGAGCGGAGGGAACTCCCAGCGTTGGAGCGGCTGACCAGCCGCGACCAAGCGATAACCATGGGCTCCGCTAATATGGGCTCCGTCAATCCGCATGACTTACCTCACGGCCGCTGCGAGCGCGGAATTTCTGCTGGCCAGGCGCTTCAGTCCGAGCAGGGCGGCGCCGAGCGCGCACACGTAATCGCAATCCGCAGGAATGGTGACCTTCACTTTCAGGCGCTCTTCCAGGGCCCGGGCAATTCCGGCCTGGCGGGCGACCCCGCCGATCAGCGTGAGTTGATCCTTCATCTCGACGCGCTTGAGCAGCGCGCCGGCGCGGTCGGCCAGTGACTCGTGGATGCCGCGCAGAATGTCTTCGACGCTGATGCCGGCACTGACATGGTTGATGATTTCACTTTCCGCGAGCACCGCGCAAACGCTGGAAATCGGCTGCGGGTGCTTGGCCCGGAGTGACAGCTCGCCCACCTCTTCGAGCGACACCTCGAGATACTTGGCGGCGCGCTGGATAAACATGCCGGAACCGGCGGCGCACTTGTCGTTACTCTTGAACACCTTGACCTTGCCGGTGCCGGTGATGCCGATGGCGCGAGTGCACTGCCCACCGATATCGAGGATAGCGGTGGTTCCCGGCGTGGTGAAGTGGGCGCCCCGGGCCGCGGTGGTGATCTCGGTCACCTGAATGTCACGAAAGCTGACACCATAGCGGCCGAAGCCGGTGGTGGCGATGTATTCCAACTGCTGCCGTTCGAGGCCGGCTTGCTGGAGCGCCTGTTGCAGAGCTTCGCCGGCGGCCTCGTCCACCTTCACGCCGCTGCGCGCGCGTCCCTTGCCGAGAACCCGGGGCAAACCGCGCTCTTCGAGCAGTACGACCGCCTTGGTGAAGCTGGTCCCGCAATCAATGCCCGCCAGTAACGGCATGGTCGCCCCTCCAAATGCCGGATTCGAAGCTCTGGTCGAGTTTTTCCAGAGCAAACAGGGCGGCGCCGACGGCGCCGATAAACTGCGCATCGGGGCTGACCTGCACCTTGCGTCCCAATACTTCCTCGAGGGCGCGCACCATACCGATATTGCGGGCTACGCCGCCGGTCATGGTGATCTCGGGCTCGATGTTGAGACGGCGCGCCAGCGAGAGCGTGCGTTTGGCAATGGCAAGATGAACGCCACCGAGGATGTCTTCCGCCGTCTTGCCTTGCGCCAGGTAGGAAAGAATGTCGGACTCGACAAAGACCGTACAAACGGTGGCGATCCTGACCGGATACTTCGCCTGGAGCGAGAGCGGTCCGATCTCGTCGAGGCTGATGCCCATGACCTCCGCCGAATTCGCGAGGAAGCGTCCGGTGCCGGCGGCGCACTTGTCATTCATGACGAAATCGATTACCTCGCCGCTCGTCCCGACGCTGATGGCTTTGGAATCCTGCCCGCCCATATCAATCACCGTCCGCGTGCCCGGGCAGAGAAAGGCGGCGCCCTTGGCATGACAGGTGATCTCGGTCATCTGGGTGTTGCCGAAAGCGATCTTGTAGCGGCCGTACCCGGTGCCGACAACGAAGCCGACGTCGCTCGCGTGCAGGGCGGCTTGCTCGCAGCACTGGTCGAAGGCGCGTTCGGCCGCACGTTGCACGTTGGCGCCGGTATCCACCAGGGAGCGCGCCAGTATGTTCACGCCCCCGTTGTCGGACATGATGACTGCCTTGGTCTGGGTGGAGCCGACATCGACTCCGGCTGCGATTCTCATGTGCTCCTCTCGTTATGCGCCGACGCGGACCGAAGCCGTGGCCTTGGCGTGCTCCAGCGACTCGAAGAAAGCGTCGATACGGGTCCTGGTCTGGGCTTCCCCAAAGTAGCGGGGATCTTCCAGGTCGGACTCGATGTAGAGCGTGGGCACGCCCAGTTGCTTGGTGAAGTAATCGCGCATGTCGCCCTGGCCGGCGGAGAACAGGCGGCAGCTCTTCACAAAGTGGATCACGAGGCCGTCGGCGTTCCACTCCTCAACGTAGCGGCGGAGCTGTTCGTAGCGTTGCAGAAGGCTCCGGTTGGTTACGTTCTGCTCAATCATGTGCATGGCCACCGATTCGAAGGGATGGTCGGGGTCGTGACGGAAACCGAATTCCCACAGCCCGCCGACGGTCGAATAGGTGGAGGCCACGGCACACGCCTGCCACTTGGCGAACATATCGCGGAAGGTGCGGAAATAAGGATAGGGGGGAGGGCCTTCCATCACCAGGCGGAAGTGTTCTTTCTCGTAAACGCCGTGGCCGGCATCGCTCTTGGCCTGCAACTCGGCGAGCGCGGCCTCGAAAAACTCCACCCCTTCGGGCCGGGCGCGATACACATACAGAGGGCCCATGAGAGTAATGGCATCGAAGTAGGCGTCGAACGGCGAAGGCGTGCGCCGGGCGAGATGCTTGATCTGGGACCACAGCTCCTCGGAGCGGCGCGAGCAATCCACTGCCTGGCGGAAGCGGTCGTGATCGAACTTGCGGCCGGTGAGTTGCTCGAGCTTCTTGACCGTCTCCTGCAACTGCTTCACGACGTACTCGACATCGAAGCGTGTGGGATGGTCGGCGCGCATAAAAGGCACGTCGATCACATAGAGAGGCGCGTTCTGTAGCTTGGCCAGATGTTCGAACCACTTCAGGTAGGTGTTGCAGCCGACGAAGTTGCAGAGGATGAGCGTGGGCGTGGGCAACTTCCCGTCGGTCGGGGTGATGCCCTTCAGAATGCAGCCAATGTCGGCCTTCACATAGGCGCAGTTGTCGGCAGCATAGCCCAGTTCTTCCGCCGCCAGAATGGGATCGAGCGACTGGTGGCGGATGGCCAGTTGCAGCGCATTGACCTCAGGATAAATGGGGATGGCGCCGAAGCCCTCCAGCAACTCGACACAGTTGCCGGAGACCATCATGGTGACGGTGGGCGGATTGCCGGTGTTCGCCGCTTGATCGAGCTGCGCATACCACGCCAGCATCAGGTCCTTTTGCCGCTGGTGAATGGAGCCACGGTACTCTTTTTTTTCTGTCATTCTTTTCCTCAGTCCCTTCCTCAGTCGAAGACCAGCGATTCCACAAAAGTTTCCACTTCGGTGCGGAGATGGTCGAAGGTAAACGACTTTTCCTCAAATTCCAGCTGCAGGTGCGGAACCCCGGCGCGCTCCACTTCCTGCTTATAAGGGACGTAATCGAAATAGGCGGGCTCGCAGAACTTTGCGATGAGAAACAGCACCGCGTCCGCCTGGGTACGCCGGACCTTCTCGACCAAACCGTCCCAACGCGGCTTGCGGAAGTCGTGACGGACGGAGGAGTACACGGCGCGATCCAAGTAGCTGGCCGCGAGCGCCAGGATGGGATCTCCGCCGGTGGGGACGTCGCTTTCAAACCAGCTCTGACCGATCGCGAAATCGTCGTCCACGATGTAGCAGCCGGCCTCCTCGATGAGGCGGATGAGGGCGATGGGGGGCTGTTCGCAGAACGAGCCTTCGACGACGATACGGATCGAATCGCGCTTCTTGGCGCCGCGGGCCCGGAATTCCGGGAGCGCCGCCTCGAGCATGGCAGTGTGCTCTTCCACGGGCATGAAATTGCCGGCCCGAATCAGCCGATACAACTCCCAGGTGGGCGCCTGCTGCGGGTCGCGCGTGCGCAACTGGTAGAGCTCGCGGATCAAGGCCCGGTTGCGGTTGTAGAGGGTAATGGAGCGGCGCAGGGCGTCGTCGCTGACCTTCGAGCCGCTCAGGCGCTCCAGTTCGGCGAGCACGCGGCGATACTCTTCGGCCAGGAACTGCGCCGCCGCCGGGGAGCTGGGATTGTGTGGCAGGTGGAGAAAGTCCACATACATTCCGGGAAAATTCCGCTTCATGACGAAACAGAGGTTCCGGGCGGAATCGCAGATCGAGGAAAACAGAAAACCGTCAAACGGTTCGAGGTGTCCGGTCAAGCCTAATTCCAGGGTGGTTTTCACGATGGAGCAAATGAACGAGCCGAAGCGGGCATCGGCATGCTGGATGTCGAGGCGGTCGCCGGCGCCGCTAAGCCCGACGGGCAGCATGCCCGAGGCGTGGATCAACTCTACCGGCGAATACACGGGAAAATACGCGACCGCTTTGGCGCCGGGGTGGGCCTGCTTCCACTCGCGCACCAGGGGAAACTGCAAATCGGCACATTTATCGAACGTTCGTTCTATAAAAGGCATACATCCACACATAGTCCATATCGCAAAGTCAGGCTGTGACCAGAATCACATCATGGTGTGATTGGATGGGGCTTCCAGATTGGCAGGACACGAATGGCCTTGTGATTGTGGGACGCGAAGGGCAGCAGGGAGTAGTCAGGCTTCAGCAGCCAGCGCAAGCACCGCGCGTTTCGTGAACACCCGGATCATCTCGCGACGATACTCCGGGGTTAGGGCCGAGGTGGTCAACGGTTTCGCGGTCTGGGCCGCGAGAACACCGGTGGCTTCCGCCCACTCTTCCGTCATGCGCCTTCCTGCCAGCAGTTCGGTGGCGCCTTTCACCAGCACGGGCGCGGGATTCACGGCGGTCAGAGCGACGCGTGCGTATTCGATGCGCCCGTTGGACAGCTTTAGAACCACGGCGACTCCGGCGAGCGGGTAGTCAATCGAGCCGCGGATGCGCAGCTTGCGGTAGGCGCCGCGATGGCCGGCCGAGGATGCAGGCAGGAAGACACGGGTCATGAGTTCGTCGGGTCGCAGTCTGCGGTAGTCATCGCCAATGCCCGTGTAAAAGTCCGCAAGCTTCGCGCGGCGCACGCCGGAGGCGCTGGCAATCTCGATTTCCGCGTCCAGGCAGAGCAGCGCCGCCGGAGTGTCGCCCGAAAAAACCGCCCAACACTTCGTGCCGCCCGGCGCGACGTGGCAGAGATCGCCATCCTTCTTGATGCAGAAGGCGCAGGATTTTCGCCACTGCAACGACTGGTTGTACCAGAGGCAGCGCGTGTCAAGACAGATGTTCCCTCCGATGGTGCCCATGTTGCGCAGCACGGGCGAGGCGACGGTCTTCGCGGCTTCGGGAAGCACGGGGTAGTGCTGACGCAGTACGTCTGAGTACTCGATGTCGGTGAGTGGAGTGAGGGCGCCGAGTTCGACACCGCCGTGGGGTTCCGGGCGAATGCCTTTCAGCTCCGCGATGCGGCGGATGTCGAGCACATATTGCGGCTCGAACAACTTTTGCTGCATCGAGGGCAGCAGGTCGGTGCCGCCCGCCAGAATGCGAATGTTCCCGGCGTGCTCGGCCAGCAGTGCGACCGCTTCCGCGGTGGTGCGCGGACGCAAGAGTTTGAACTCGGGGAGGCTCAATCCGCACCTCCCCTCTGCGCCCGTCGACGCGCGGGATCGAATTCATGCCGCTTTGGGCCTTTGCCCTTGAAACACAACTCGCCCCCGTGTTCGCGAAATTTTTCCGGGGCGGTGGGGTCCACGCCCTCCGTCAGGTTCAGCGGCTTGGCATTCCTTTTCGTGCGCAGAGCGGCCAGCACGCGCTCCGGAGTGAATGGCGACTCGTGCAGACGGATACCAACCGCATCGTAGATCGCGTTGGAAATCGCGGGGATGGTGGCTGCTAGCGAACCTTCGCTGGCCTCCTTCGCGCCGAACGGACCTTCCGGATCGACGCTCTCGACGATGATCGCTTCGACCTCCGGAGACTCAACCGATGACGGGCTGCGGTATTCGAGCAGACCGGGATTCATGAGCAGCCCGTCTTTCCAGATCATCTCTTCCGTGAGCGCCTGGCCCATCCCCATCCACACCGAGCCGATCACCTGGCCTTCGACCGAGACCGGGTTGAGCGCGCGCCCGCAATCGTGCGCCGCCCAGACTTTGTGGACCGTGACCTCGCCGGTGTCTTCGTCCACGCTGACCTCCGCGACTTGCGCCGAGTAGGAGTAGGCCGGCGAGGGTCCAACGCCCGCGCCTTTGTGTTTCCCGCCGCGACTTTCCGGCGGAGGCGCATACGAACCGGTGCCGCTGAGCGCGCCGTGGAAGTCGATCGCAGCGACCACCGCTTCCTCGAACGTCAGCGAATCTTTCGGGCCTTCGTCCTTGCGTTTTTGCTGGAGTGAGCCACGAAGGATCTGGCCTTCGACGTGGCCGGAGACGGTGGGGGCGGCAGATGTGGCATTCGCTGGAGAATCATCGCGGAGTTGCGCTCCGCCTGGACGGGCGAGGCGCCCGTCCCCAAACAAGTCCTGCCTCTCCACACGGTCGTTGCGGAAGACGATGTCCTCGGGAGCGCTGTTCATCTTCTTTGCTGCTGCGGCGGCGATCTGCTTCTTGACTTCCTGGGCGGCGCGCAACGTTGCGTTGCCATTCATGAAGGTGACACGGCTGGAGTAAGAGCCGATGTCAATCGGCGTGAGGTCGGTGTCGGCGGCGACCACCTTCACGCGAGAGAGCGCACAGCCCAGCGTTTCCGCGGCCACTTGCGCGACCATCGTGTCGGAACCCTGGCCGATATCGGACGCGCCGGTGTAGATGACGACACCGCCATCGCGGTCAATTTTGATGTTCACCGTGGAGTGCGGCATGTCGGAGCGAATAATCGAGTTGGCCGCGCCGCACACGTAGTGGCTGCAAGCAATGCCGAGGCCCCGGCCTCTGGGCAGTTTTCCCTTGCGTTCATCCCAGCGCGAGCGCGTCACTACCTGGTCAATGCATTCCGGGAGACCGTAGCTCTGCACGCGCAGGCCGTTGATCGTAATGCAGGGAGGTTGGAGCAGGTTGCGGCGGCGGATCTCGGCGGGGTCCATCTTGAGCTTGGCTGCAATTTCGTCGAGCTGCGATTCGAAGGCGAAGCGGACGTTGACCGTGCCGTGTCCGCGCATGGCGCCGCAGGCCGGCTTGTTGGTCAGCACGCGATAGCCGTCGTACTGGATGTTGGGAATATCGTAGAGCGCGCCCAGCAGCGCGCCGGAATAAAGAATGGTGACCACGCCGTAGGAGCAGTAGGCGCCACCATCCTGCACCACGCGCGCCTTGACGGCGGTGATGCTGCCGTCGTTTTTCACCGCGGTCTTGAGGTCCACGATGGTGCGCGGGCGCCCGCGGTGCGCCCAAAACACTTCCTCGCGAGTGTAAGTGATTTTCACCGGCTTCTGCGCCGCGCGAGCGGCGATGCCGGCAATAATTTCGATTGGGATCACTTCGCTTTTTCCGCCGAAACCGCCGCCCACAAGCGGCTTGATCACGCGGATCTGCGACATCGGCATCTCGAGCACCAGCGCCAGCTTGTGTTGCAGGTAATAGGGAACCTGAGTGGAGGACCAGACCGTCAGGCGCCCAAGTGTGCCGGTGTGCGGATCGAGCTCGAACGATGCCAGCGTGCAGTGCGGCTCCATGGCCGCATGGGTAACTTCGTTGGCGAGGAAGCGGCCTTCGGCGATGTAGTCAGCTTCCGCAAAGGCCTTGTCGGGATCGCCGAAGACGTGGTGGTAGTCCTTCTCCAGATTGTTCGGCTTGTTGTCGTGGATGAGATTCGTCTCGGCCTTCATTGACTCTTCCGGGTCAAAGTAGGCTGGCAGAAGCTCGTAATCCACCGCAATCAATTCGAGCGCCTTCTCGGCAATGGCTTCGGAGACCGCAGCCACGCAGGCCACGTTGTCGCCGACGTAGCGAACCTTGTCGAGCGCCAGCGCGTGCTCGTCGTGGCCGACGGGGAGGATGCCGAATGGGTTGGGAGCGTCCTTCCCAGTGACCACCGCAATCACCCCGTCGAGCCGCTCGGCCCGGCTGGTGTCAATGCTCTTGATGCGGGCGTGCGGATGCGGCGAATGCAGAATCTTTCCATAGAGCATGCCGGGGAGCGAGAGGTCGTCGGTGTACTTGCCGCTGCCGGTCGTTTTCCCGGCGGCGTCAACCATGGCGACGGATTTGCCGATGATGGAGTAGTCGTTGGTCATGCGTTCTGAGGGACCGTCATTTCACCGCGGCCATTCCCTTCTTCTCCGCTTCAATCGCCGCCTTGATCGCACTGTACATCTGCGTGTAGCCGGTGCAGCGGCAGAGATTTCCGCTCAACGCGCTGCGGATCTCTTCGTCCGTGGGATCCGGATTCACCGCGAGCAGATGCTTCACCGTGATCATGAAACCCGGTGTGCAGTATCCGCATTGCGCGCCGCCCCAATCTCCATAAGCCTTCTGGATGGCGGCCAGGCTGCCGTGCTCGCTGATGCCTTCGACGGTAGTGATCTCCTGCCCCTCGCAACTGAAGGCGAGCAGCGTACAGGCGAGCATCGGCGTGCCGTTCACGAGCACCGTGCAGGCCCCGCAGGAGGAGTCGTCGCAGCCGCGCTTCGAGCCGGTGAGGCCGAGATCGCGGCGCAACACGTCGAGCAGCAGCGCGCTCGGCGCGATGGCGAGCTCGTGGGTAAGACCGTTAACGCGTAGTTCTATGAGTTCTTTCTTCACTGTGATTCTGCTTCCGACTGCCACCGTATATATAAAGGCCGCTGCCGGATCACGCCGGCAGGCCGTGCTCGCGCAATTTCCGGTACAAATTCCGCTCGCTGATTCCGAGCATCCTGGCCGCGTTTCCGCGGTGGCCCTTGCAGGCCTCGATCGCCAATCGGATGTGCGTGAGCTCGGCTTCTTCGAGCGTCGGCAGCGGGGCGTCCGGCGCTGACGGACTGGCCGCTGTAGCAGGCTTCGAAGTCCGCAAGGAGGCGGGGAGGTGCTCGGGCAGAACCAGCGATCCCTCACAGAGCACCAGGGCGGCTTCCACCACGTGCAGGAGTTCGCGCACGTTCCCCGGCCAATTGTGCCGCCGCAGGAGTTGCAGGGCCTCTTCGCCGATCTGTTTGCTGGAGCCGAAGCGCTCGTTGAGCACGGTCACGAAGTGTTGTGCCAGCAGATCCACGTCGGCCGCTCGGGCGCGCAGAGGCGGCACCTCCATCGTGATCGTGCTCAGGCGGTAAAACAAGTCCTCGCGGAAAAGACCCTGCCGCACCATGGAAGGCACATCGCGATTGGTCGCGGTCAGAATCCGGACATCCACTTGGATTTCCCGGTTGCCCCCGACATGGCGGAAAGTGGAGGTATCGAGGACGCGCAGCAGCTTGGTTTGCGTCGCCGGGCTCACCTCGCCGATCTCGTCGAGGAAAATCGTTCCGCCATGGGCGACTTCGAACAATCCGGGCTTGGCGCGATCCGCTCCGGTGAAGGCGCCACGCTCGTGGCCGAACAGTTCGCTCTGCATCAGGGTTTCCTGCAGCGCGGCGCACTCGACTATCACGAACGGCCGCGACCGGCGGGAACTGCGCGCGTGAATCAGCTTGGCCACCCGTTCCTTTCCCGCGCCCGTCTCGCCGGTTATGAGCACGGTCGAATCGCTGGGGGCCACCCGTTCGATCAGATTGATCAGACGGCGGAATTCCGGGCTGTCGCCGATGAAAGAATTGCCGGGATTCGGGGGAGTCAGAACCCGATCGAGAAGATTCGCTCGCTGGCGCAGCGATCGCCGTTCGATCGCCCTTTGAATGCGAATTTGGAGTTCGTCCAGGGGGCAGGGTTTGACGACGTAATCGAAGGCGCCGATACGGATCGATTCGATGGCGGTATCGATGGAACCGTGCCCGGTCAACATGATGACCTCGGCCGTCGGCGTGGCGGCCTGGATGGCCTTCAGCGTCTCCAGCCCGCCCATACCGGGCAAGTGCAGGTCGAGCAAGACGACTTCGGGCTCCACCGCTGCGACTCGCTGGATTGCCTCTTCGCCCGAGCCTACCGCGTCCACCTCGTAGCCGAGACGACTCAGTTCGCCCGCCATCACCTGCCGGAATGCGGTATCGTCATCGACCAGAAGGAGGGAGGTGGATTTCATAGTTTGTCCTTCGGATGTCCGTCCTTCGGTTGCGGACCGGGATCTATGGCAGGGAGCACGACTTCGAATATAGACCCCTTTCCAGGTGTACTCTCGACCAGGATGTTGCCTCCCCAACTCCGGACAGCGTTCAGCGACAGAAACAGACCGAGGCCGGTGCCGCCCTGGCGGAGGCTGAAAAATGGCTCGAAGATTTTTTGACGGTATTCCGGGGCAATCCCGCATCCTTCATCGGTGACGCGAATGTGCACCGCATCGCCGCCTTCGGTGGCGACGACGACCTTGCCGCCCGGTTTCGATGCCTGAATCGCGTTGAGCAGAAGATTGACAAGCAGGTTTTGCAACTCGGCCTCGTCGGCCCGGACGTGCAAGGTGGCGCGGGCCGTCGGATCGACGAGCCTCTGGGCGGCCGCGATGGCCGCACCCAGGTCCACGATATCTCCGGCGTGCCGCTGTCCGCGCGACAGGCGCAGGAAGTGCTGAGTGATGCCGCGGCACCGCAGGATCTGGTCGCGCGCGATGGTTGCATTCTCGCGGATTCTGGCCTGATCCACTTGCCCGTTCCCCCCGGGGGGAGTCTCGCGCAGGATTCCTTCCACGCACATCAGGGTCGTTGCCAGGGGGGTGTTCATCTCGTGCGAAAACCCGGAGGCCAGGACTCCGACCGACGCCAGGCGGTAGGACTCGGCCAGCTTCGCCTCGGCCGCTCGTCGCTCCGAGATGTCGCGCCACACCTCCACCACTTGGACCAGCCGCCCCGAGGCGTCCAGAATCGGTGAAGCGTGGATTTCTTCCCAGGCTACCGTGTCGTTGCCTGTTTTGCGCTCGCAGATCCGGACCTGGCGCGCACCCAGCCGCAGGCAGGCGAGGGTGGGGCAGTCGGACAGGTTGCACGGCCCCGGTTCAAGTGCGTAGCAGCAGCAGCCCAGAACCTGCTCGCGGGAGCTGTTGGCTCGCTGCAGAAAGGCGTCGTTGGCCGCCATAATCTTTCGTTCCGCGTCGAGGACTACGATCCCGTCATCAATACTGTTGATTACCGTTTCCAGCCGCTCCCGCTGGGTACGTACTTCGCCAACCAGGCCTGACACCGAGTCGGCCATGGCATTGAACTCCCTGGCCATCCACGCCAG
>JBEKWL010000050.1:0-20362 GCA_049513095.1 Terriglobales bacterium | reverse complement strand
CCGGAATGGAGCTTGTGGCGGAGGGGAACCATGCGTCCGTTGACCTTGGCGCCGGTGCAGCTGTGGCCGACTTCGGTGTGGATGGAGTAGGCGAAGTCGATGGGCGTGGACTCGCGCGGCAGGACCAGGACCTTGCCCTTGGGGGTGAAGGTGTAAACCTCTTCCGGGTAGAGGTCGACTTTCAGGGTGGAGAGGAATTCGTTGGGATCGGAGACGTCGCGCTGCCACTCGACGACCTGGCGGAGCCATGCCAGACGCTGCTCGTCCTCGGCGGAGACGGGGCCGTCTTTGTATTTCCAGTGGGCGGCGATGCCTTCTTCGCACATCTTGTGCATTTCTTCGGTGCGGATCTGGATCTCGAAGGTCTCGCCGTTCTCGGTAATGACGGAGGTGTGCAGCGACTGGTAGAGGTTGGGCCGCGGCATGGCGATGAAGTCTTTGATACGGCCGGGCACGGGACGCCAGAGGTTGTGGATGATGCCGAGAACGGCGTAGCAGTCCTGCACGGAGTTGGTGATGACGCGCATGGCGCAGAGGTCGTAAACCTGGTCTACGCTGATGCGCTGGCGCTGCAATTTCTTGTGGACGCTGTAAAGGCGCTTGATGCGGCTCTCGACGCGGCCGGTGATGCCGGCTTCTTTGAGGCCGTCGCGCAGGACGCCCTCGACCCGCGCCATGAAGGCTTCGCCCTCTTTGCGGCGCGATTCGACGGCGGCGCGGACCTGTTCGTAGCCGATGGGATCGACGTATTTGAAACCGAGGTCTTCCAGTTCGCCGCGAATCTTGCCCATGCCGAGACGGTGCGCGATGGGGGCGTAGATGTCGAGCGTCTCTTGGGCAATTTTCTGCTGGCGATCGGGATCGAGATGTTCGAGGGTACGCATGTTGTGGAGGCGGTCGGCGAGCTTGATGAGGACAACGCGGATGTCGTCGACCATGGCGAGCATCATCTTGCGGAGGTTCTCGGCTTGCGCTTCTTCACGGGAAGAGAAATCGATTTTGCTGATCTTGGTGACGCCCTCGACGATGTGGGCGACCTGTTCGCCGAATTCCTGGCGGATTTCAACGGTGGTGACCGAGGTGTCTTCGACGGAGTCGTGGAGGAGGCCGGCGGCGATGGAGACGGAATCCATTTTCATGTCGGCGAGAACGTTGCTGACTTCGAGCGGATGCACGAGGTAGGGCTCGCCAGAGGCGCGGTGTTGTCCGGCGTGGTGTTTCTGGGAGAATTCGTAGGCTTTCTTGACGAGGTTGAGGTCGTCGTTGGGGCGGTTTTCGCGCAGCTTCCGCATGAGCTCGCGGAAGCGGGTCGCCGTGAGCACGTTGGTCGCGATCTGTTCCCGCAACGTCGCCATGATCGATTTTAACGCAGCGGAAAGCCATTTCACCGCCGAGACGCGGAGTTTCGCCGAGAACGGCCTTTGGGCTGGTAAAGTACGGGGGACGGCACTACCTTGGCCCGGTATTAAGCTGTCCGGAAAAGGCCACGCGGGCGGGGTCGCCCGCGTCCACACGAGCATAGGGGGCAATGGCTTGAAACGGGTATTGGTTACAGGGGTTTCGGGGCCGATTGGGACGGCGCTTATGGCTTCGTTCGAGCCTCGGGAAACGCAGATTGTGCGCCTGGTGCGGGGACGGGCTCAGAATGCGGCGCAGGTCTCGTGGGATCCTCTGGCTCCGGTGTCGCCGACTGCGGTGTCGGGGTTCGATGCGGTGGTCCACTTGGCTGGCGAAAGCGTGGTGGGACGCTGGACGGAGGAAAAGAGGAGGGCGATCCGCGAGAGTCGCGTAGAGGGAACCCGGAACCTGGCTACGGCGTTGGCGCACTGTGAAGCCAAACCGCGCGTGCTGGTGTGTGCCTCGGCGGTCGGGTTCTATGGGAATCGCGGCGACGAACCTCTACGCGAAGAGAGTCCTGCGGGGCAGGGATTTCTGCCTGAGGTTTGCCGCGAATGGGAGGACGCCAGCCGGATTGCAGCCGAGGCGGGCATCCGCACGGTGAACGTCCGGATTGGGCTGGTGCTGAGCCCGAAAGGCGGGGCGCTCGGGAACATGCTAAAGCCCTTCAAACTGGGGCTGGGCGGCCGGATCGGATCGGGGCAGCAGTGGTGGAGTTGGATTCATGTGGACGACATCGTGGGGGGAATTCAGCACGCGATGGGCACGGACTCGCTCTCTGGGCCGGTGAATTTCGTGGCGCCGAATCCGGTGCGCAATGCGGAGTTTACAAAGGTGTTGGCGTCGGTTCTGCGACGCCCGGCATTCTTTCCGGTGCCGGAGTTTGCGCTGCGACTGGCATTCGGCAAGATGGCCGCCGAGGAATTGCTGCTCGCCAGCCAGCGGGTTGAGCCTGGGAAGCTTAATGCCAGCGGATATACGTTTCGTTTCCGCGAGTTGCGGGCGGCGCTGGAGAATCTGGTCTGAGATCCAGTGTAGGGCGCGAAAAATGGCCGGACGGTTTTGCCGTCCGGCCAACTTGCATTTCATGGGTGACGATCTGCGGTTCGGCGCGGCTGGCCGTGCCCTTCCCGAAAATCATCTATCAAACCAGTTCTATTCTGCGTGACTCCTCGATTGGACGTGGGTGCGGGTGATGCGGTCGTGCCAGCACAATCCGTCCTGGTCGAGAAAGCACCAGAGATAACCGAGGCCGGCGGAAAACGCGGAGAGAAATGACGCCAACACGCGCCAGCGGCGCGAGCGACGATTGAGCGGTGAGCCGTCAAACGCTACGAGGCGCAGGCGAGCGGCGCGAAGTCCGGGAGTCGAGCCGGTGTAGACCACAAACAAAAATTCGTAGGCCGCCCAGAGCAGGACGGCGACCACAGCGAGCGCACCGGCGAGCATTGGTCCGGTGAGCATTGGTCCGGTGAGCATTGGTCCGGCGAGCGTTGGTCCGGCGAGCGTTGGTCCGGCGAACGTTGATCCGGCGAGCATTGGGAGCGGTCCGCGGACGGACTTCAGGCTGGGGTTCAGGCGAAGAAAAATTGCGGCAAAGGCCGCCAGCGCCGTTGCCAGGACAGCGCCATCGACGAGGGCAGCCAGCGCGCGCCGCGCTATCGATGCGGAGGGCGATGCTGATGGGGATGCGGAGGGAAAATCGGCTCGCCTGCCGGCCGGTTCTTGCTGGGCGGGTTCGATCAGCATTCCACCCAATGCGGGAGGCGGCGGGAGAATCTCCGGGGCTTCGACGATGCGCGGACGATCACGATCAAAGACGGGATCGGCCAGGTCGCTCGGGTGAAAGACCGGAATTGCGGCGGAACGAGGGAACTCGATTACCTTGGCGGAGGGTTCCGGGGATGGCTCCGGGGATGGCCGCGATGCCGGGCGCGGTTCGGCGAAGCTCGGAGCTCGGACTGCCGCGGGTTCTTCTTTTGGTTGGCAGGTGAAGCCTTGCCCGACTGGCGCGGGCGCAGTCGCAACTGCCGCAGATCCATTTCCCGCAGGTCCAGTTCCCGTCGGTCCAATTTCCGCCGGTCCAGTTGGCGGCGCCGGGCGGGACCAGCTCTCGGGCGCATCAAAAGGCAGCAGCAGCGAGGGATAGCGCGGAGTGCGAGGCTTGCGCCGCGTGCGATAGCGTTCGAGGCGGTGGGCAAGCTCGCCGCGCCAGGAATCAGCGCTCGGATCGGCGTTCGGTTCCGAGGCAGCAGTTTCTGTAGCGGCGGCGGTGCTCAGCGGCGGCTCGACGGCATCGGTGGCGCAGAGGTGCCTTTGCAGGGCGGGATCCCCGCCGGTCGGACGGTTCGTCAATCCGGGCGTCGTTAATCCAGTCGTCGTCAATCCAGTCGTCATGCGTCCGGCCTTTACCAACGCGGTGGTCGTAAATCAAGCCGTCGTATGCAAGTCACGAAGAATGCCAGCGGCCAGAGCCAGGCCGGGCACGAATGCCGGAGACCATAACGCGGAGACCATAAAAATGCGCAGCTTTGCTTCGCCTGCCGCTCGCGTGCTAAGGTCAGTTGGTTCCCGTTGGCAGACCGGCTGGCGGAGCACACGCGCGCTGGCAGATCACCCGCTAATGGTCATCCATTAATGATCACCTGCACTCGAATCTTTATCACGGCCGCCTTGGTCTGTCATCTGCTTCTCGCTCCCGGGATAGTAACCAGCCAGACGCTGCCCCCTGCCGCCACAACGGTCTCTACCCCAGAGAACGCCGCTGCGACGGCCCTGCATCTGCCGACCGCCCCTGCCGTCGAGACGGAAGAACCGGTTACGATGCGGGCGGTGCAACAGGAGAAAGATGGGTCCATTTACCACCTGCGGGGCGCGGCCGAGATTGACTATCGCACTTACATCCTGCACGCGGATCAAATCACCTACAACGCGGACACGGGAGATACTGAACTGGAGGGTCACGTCGTGCTGGACGGCGGTCCTTACGACGAGCACATCGTGGCCAGCCACGGAACCTACAACATTCGCACGCAAATCGGAACGTTCTATAGCGCGGTCGGAACGGTGGGATTTAAGATGCGGTACTCCCGCTACGTGCTAACCACGTCCAATCCATTTGCCTTTACCGGAAAAATTGTGGAAAAGCACGGGCCCAGTCATTACCTGGTGCGCTACGGAACGGTCACAACCTGCGAGTTGCCGCGTCCGAAGTGGCTATTCAGCGGGGGGCGCATGGTGGTGGATGTGGACGGCACCGCCAAAGTCTACAACAGCGATTTCCGGCTGATGGGCATGCCGGTGTTCTATTTTCCGTTTGTGGAGCTCCCGGTTCAGAAAGAGCAGCGCCACACCGGGTTGTTGATCCCGAGTTTCGGCAATTCGTCTACCAAGGGAATGATTGCCGGCGAATCGGTGTACTGGGTCCTCAATCGCAGTACCGACGCCACGTTGGGCGCGGAATACTATTCCAAACGCGGGTGGTTTCAACGTGCAGAACTGCGCGCTCGCCCGAGCGACAGCTCTTTCGTGTTTTTCAACTACGTGGGGATGGTGGATCGCGGTATCGGCTATCCACCGCAGAACCAAGGGGGCGAGGACGCGCATTTTCTTGCCGAGCGCTCTTTTGGGGACTTCCGCGGCGTCGCGAATGTCGATTATTTGAGTTCGTTCGTCTTCCGCATTGCCTTCACCGATGTGTATACGCAGGCTATCGATTCGGAAGTGCGGTCGCAGATTTTCCTTTCCAATACGAGCAATGGATTTCACTTCAATGCACTGGCGGAGCGCTATCAGAATTTCGAAGTCTGCAATCCGAGTACTCAATTGAATGCGACCTGCACCACGATTACGCAGACGGAACTGGTCCGGATTCTGCACACGCCAAGTTTCTTTATTTCGGGCGAGGAGCGGCAACTGGGAAATACGCCCCTGTACTGGTCGTTCGAGAGCGCGGCCGAGGGTTTGCAGCGGCGCGAGATTGGGTTTCGCACCGGTCCTCTGGTGGGCAGGTTCGATCTTGCGCCTTCGCTTGCGATGCCGCTGCAATGGCAGGGATGGTCGTTTCGTCCCGCACTTACGCTGCGGGATACGTTCTACACAGAGCAGGGCAATCCGGCTAATTCCACAACCGCTGCGGACGACATTCTGAATCGCAAATCGCTGGAGGCTTCGGTCGAGGTGCGGGCGCCGGCATTGTCGCGGGTATTCGATCATCCGTGGTTGGGACGCAGATGGAAGCACGTGATTGAGCCGCGCATGAAGTACGACTACGCCACTGGCGTGAATAACTTTGCCGACATTTTGCGTTTCGACGCGACCGATGTGCTGACCAATACGAATGAAGTCGAGTACTCGCTGGTGAATCGTCTTTACGCCAAGCGCCTCGATCCGAACGCCAAGGATTGTGCGGCGCAGGGCATGAGCACGCTCACCATCGGCGGCGTCCCGCAAGTCGGCGCGGTGCCGTGGGAAGTGCCTCCGAACCCAGACGCGCAAGCCTGTGCCTCGGGCCCGCGCGAGATTTTGAGTTGGGAGGTCGGTCAGAAGTATTTCTTCGATCCCACGTTTGGGAACGCGCTGGTGGCCGGGCAAAGGAACGTATTTACGACGACCGCGGATTTCACGGGCATCGCATTTCTGGATTCAGAGCGGCACTTTGCTCCGCTCATTTCGCGCCTGCGCATCGAAACCAGCCCGCGCACCAACACCGAGTGGGATTTGGACTACGACCTCAAGGATGGCCGCATCAATTCCAGCATGGCGCTGGTGAACTACCGCTTCGGCGCGTTTATTATGGGGGGAGGCGACGCCTTTTTGCGCGTGATCGACACGGGAGCGGGAACGACACCGACAAATTGTGCCGTGCGTACAACTGCAAGCACAAGCGCCTGCGAGTTCAACCAGTTTCGGCTGTTGTTTGGCTATGGACAACTCAACAAGCTCGGCTTGAGCGCCGCCACCAGCGTCGGTTTTGACGCGGACAATGGATCTCTGCAATATGCGACGGCGCAGACGAGTTACAACTGGGACTGTTGCGGCCTGAGCCTGGAATACCGGCGCTTTGCGCTGGGATCGGTGCGTAACGAGAATCAATATCGTTTCACGTTTACGCTGGCGAACATTGGAGCGTTCGGCAACCTCAAACGGCAGGAGCGGCTGTACTAGCGCGTGTCCAGAGTCGCTGTGGGCACAGCCGACTGGCGGGCTTTGCCCGGCTTAGACCCTTCGACTTCGCTCAGGGCAGGCTCGCGAGACGCCCGTCCCCACACGAGCGGGGCGCAACAATCGTGGATAATGGAGATTGTGAACACTGTGGCCATGCTCGATCAGAAAGGTGAGCGCTTGCGCCAGATCGTTGCCGGCCGCGGTCGCTTGATCGTCGCCTACTCGGGTGGCGTGGACTCCGCCTTTCTTGCCTGGACTGTGCACCAGGTCCTCGGCGACCGGATGCTGGCCGTGATTGCCGATTCCGCCAGCCTGGCGCGGACTCATCTCGAAGATGCGCTTGCTTTTGCGCGGGAGTGCGAAATTCCGGTCGAGGTTGTGGAAACGCAGGAACTGGAAAATCCCGCGTACACTCGCAACGATGCCACGCGCTGTTTTCACTGTAAGGACGAATTGTTCACCGTCCTCGAGCGCTACCGCGAGGCGCGCGGATTCGACGCCATCGCCTACGGAGTCAACGCGGACGACGAGGGCGATTTTCGCCCCGGACAGCAGGCCGCGCGCCAGCATCATGTTCTGGCCCCGCTGCTCGAAGCCGGCCTGAACAAAGCGGAAATCCGGGAACTGGCGCGGCAGGCGGACTTGCGGGTGTGGGACAAGCCGGCCTCCGCGTGTCTATCGTCGCGCATGGAATATGGACGCGCAGTTACCCCCGAAGCGCTGAGCATTATCGAGCGGGGCGAAGACGCGCTGCGGGCCATGGGATTCCGGCAATTCCGCGTGCGCCATCATGGGGAAATCGTGCGCATTGAGATTGCGCGTGAAGAATTTCCCCGCGCTTTGACCGCTGAGATGGCGCGCGAGTTCGCCGCCGTGTTCAAAGGACTTGGGTTCAAGTTCGTTACTCTCGACCTGGAGGGATTCCGCTCCGGGTCGATGAATCAACTGCTGACTGCCGAAGAGTTGCGGCGGCGTTCCCGGTAGAGACGGGGCTTGCCGCGTCTCCGTCGGCGCGGATCGAAGACGCGGGCGGGAGACGGGGCAAGCCCCGTCTCTACAGAGTAGGAACATGCCACCGACGCGAGTCTTGCTACCATGAGATAATCAAGCGGCTTCCTCATGTTCAGGTGTTTTCGATTGATGATGCGTCGCGCATTTGTGTTTCTCCTGCTGATCTGCTTGGGCTGCTCGGCCCAGTCCCCTCCTTCGGACATCGTACACGTGGTCGAGCGGCAAGTGCGGGCCCATTATTCCCTTCCACCCGACGTAAAGGTGATTGTGGGGACGCTGCGGTCGAGTGAGTTTGCGAATTATGACGCGCTCACGGTTACGTTTGCCAGTCCTAGTAAAAAGCAGGACTTCGAGTTCCTGCTTTCCCGCGACCACAAGACGCTGGTGCGGATTACCAAGTTCGATCTGACCAGCGATCCGTACGCTGAGATCATGAAGAAGATTGACGTCAGCGGGCGTCCGACGCGGGGCAACAAAGATGCCAAGGTGACGGTCGTCAGCTATGACGATTTCGAATGCCCGTTCTGTTCGCGCATGCACCTAACGCTTTTCCCCGGACTTTTCAAGGAATACGGCGACCGCGTTCTTTTCATCTATAAGGATTACCCGCTCGAGGAAATTCACCCTTGGGCGTTGCATGCGGCGGTGGACGCCAATTGCCTGGGCACGCAAAACGGTGACGCCTACTGGGACTATGCCGATTACCTGCACGGCAATCAGCACGCGGTCAGCGGCGAAAAAGGCCGCGACGGCGCGAATGCGGAACTCGACAAGTTGGCAACTCTACAGGCCCAGAAGCATAATCTCGACGTTGCGAAGTTGCAGGCATGCGTCAAGGCCCAGGATGAAAAGGCGGTGCGCGCTTCGATGCACGAAGGAGAGACCGTCGGCGTGGATGCAACCCCGGCGATGTTTATCAATGGACAGAAACTGGATGGAGCCGTGCCTGCGGACGAGGTGCGACTGGCGCTCGACCAGGCGCTGAAGGATGCCGGGGTTGCGCTTCCGGAACACAAATAAACGAATTTGTAATTTGCGATTTGTAATTTGTGATTGAGCACCTGGCGATGGCGAATTCAAATTGCCAATTACAAATTACCAATTACAAATTTCTTGAGGGAAGAACTTGAAAAATCGTAACTGCTTTCGGCGAGCGGGGCTGGTCGTGGCCGACGCGCTTCTGTTGATGGGGCTTTTGATTGGATTATCGGCTTGCAACCGCAACAGCAGCGGCGGCGACGTCATGGCTTCGGTCAATGGGCGGAAGATTTATCGCAGCGAAGTCGACAAGTATTACCTCAACCAGACGGCGGGCTCCGATCAGCATCCGACGGGCGAGCAGGCGGTGAGCCTGCGGCTGAGCATTCTGAATGAGCTCATCGAGACGGAAATTTTGATGCAGCGGGCGGAGAAGCTGGGGCTGCTGGCGACGGACGAAGAAGTGGACCGCAAGCTGAACGAAATCAAGTCGCCCTACACCGCCGAAGAATTTAACAAGCGCCTGCAGGACAAAAAGATATCGCTGGATGACTTCAAGCGCGACCTGCGGCGCTCGCTTACCCGCGACAAGGTGTTGAACAAGGAAATCACCTCGCGCATCAACATCACCGACCAGGACGTTTCCGGCTACTACAACGAGCACAAGGCGGAATTCAACCTCATCGAAGCGCAATACCACTTGGCCAAAATCATGGTCTCTGGAATACCGAGTCCCCAAGTGCACAACCTGCAGAACAGCAAGGCGCAGAACGATGCCGAGGCGCGCAAGAAAATCCAGATGATCGCCAACCGCCTCGACAGCGGCGACGACTTCGCTACCATGGCCATGAATTATTCCGAGGATCCGGAGACCAGCAACAACGGCGGAGATTTGGGAATGGCGCCCGAATCCGCGCTGAAGAACGCCGATCCAGCAACTCGCGACGCGGTGCTGAAGCTCAAACCGGGGCAATACACGGCCGTGATTCCCATGGTCAATCCGACCAGCCATGAGCCCGTTGCTTACATGATCGTGAAACTGATTTCGAAGGAGCCGGCGGGCCAGCGGGACTTGAATGATCCGCGGGTGCAACAGGCCATCCGGCAGCAGTTGCGCGATCGGCGGGAGCAGTTATTGAAAGCGGCGTACTATGAGAGCCTGCGCGACGACGCCAAAGTCACGAATTACTATGCGGAAGAAGTGCTGAAGAATTTGGGAGCCGCGAAGTAGATTCAATCTTCCAATCTTCCTGTAGAGACGGGGCTTGCCCCGTCTTGGCCATCGCCGATGCTGTGAAGACGCGGCAAGCCGCGTCTCTACAGGGCATTATCCCTCCAGCTTCCTGATCAAGACTTCGTTCACCAACTGGGGATTGGCTTGACCTTTCGAGGCCTTCATGACCTGGCCGACGAAGAACCCGATCATGGTTTTCTTGCCCGCGCGATATTGCTCAACCTGCTTGGGATTCGTTGCGATTAACTCATCGGCTAGTTTCTCCAGCGCCGAGGTGTCGCGTGACTGCTCGGGACGCCCCTGCTCCTGGTAAACGGCAGGGAAGTCGTGGTTGCGTTCGAAGCAGAGGTCGTAAAGATCTTTCAGCATTTTGCCCGAGATTGCGCCCGACTCAACGAGATCGGCCGAGGCCGTAACTCCAGCCATCGAAATTGGCGACTGCTCCAGCTCGAGGCCCTGCGCTTTCAGGCGTCCAAGCAGTTCACTCTGCACGAGGTTTGCGACACGCCTCGGATTTTTTGCCGTGCGGGCCGCGGACTCGAACTGATCGGCCATCGCTCGCGTCAGCGTCAGTGTGTGGGCGTCGCCTGCCGTGATGCCGTACTCCTTCATCATGCGCTGTCGGCGCACTTCCGGGAGCTTAGGCAGGCAGGCGCGGATTGCGGCTTGCCATTTCTCATCCACTACCAAGGGAAGCAAATCCGGCTCGGGAAAATACCGGTAGTCGTGCGCCTGCTCCTTCGAGCGCATGCCATGAGTTTTGCCTTCGTGCGCGTTGTAGAGGCGGGTTTCCTGCGTGATTCTGCCACCGGCCTCGATGACGCCGATGTGGCGCTCGATCTCGTACTCCAGCGCCTGCTTGATGAAGCGGAAGGAGTTGACGTTCTTGACCTCGGTTTTGGTGCCGAATTCTTTTTGTCCGCGGGGCCGCACGCTGATGTTGGCATCGCAGCGCAGCGAACCCTCTTCCATGTTGCAGTCGCTGACGCCGGTGTAGAGGATGATTTCTTTGAGCCGGGTAAGGTACTCGTACGCTTCCTCCGGCGATCGCATGTCCGGTTCGCTGACGATCTCGGCGAGCGGCACGCCGGTGCGGTTGAGATCGATCGCGGTCTTCGAGGCAGCGTCGGCGAAGCCCTCGTGCAGGCTCTTGCCCGCGTCTTCTTCCAGGTGCAGGCGGGTAATGCCGATTTTTTTCTTGCTGCCGTTCGTCTTACTTTCGTTCAGGTCGATGTCGATGAATCCGAACTCAGCCAACGGCTTGCCATACTGCGAGATCTGATAGCCCTTCGGCAGGTCAGGGTAGAAATAGTTTTTCCGGGCAAAGATGGAAACTTCGTTGATGCGGCACTCTAAAGCCATCGCCGCCAGTACCGCAAACTCCACGGCCTTTTTGTTCAATACCGGCAACGCCCCCGGAAGTCCCAGACAGACCGGGCATACATTTGTGTTCGGCGGATCGCCGAAACGAGTGGAGCACGAGCAAAAGATCTTCGAGGCGGTCAGTAGCTGTACGTGGACCTCGAGTCCGATGACCGGCTCGTATTTCGCGAGGAGATCCTCGGAAGGGGCTGGAGTGGTCGCCATAGAAGAAGATTATAGCTGGACCCTTCGGCTGCGCTCTGGGCAGGCTCGCGAGGGCGCCCGTCGCTCCATCGAACGAATCGTTATGGTCTCTTGGCTTCCGGCGCGCTTAGGTACTTTTCCATCGGGATTTCGAAATACATCAGTTCATTGCCCTTCGCGTCCTGGACTCCCATCACGTAGAAGTTGGCGCCGGCGAGCGGATTGGAGATGCCGGCGATATCGAAAAACAGAAAACCACGTGCAGTGGAGTGCGGTTCCACCGCCTTGGCGCCAAACTGAGCCTGCTCGAGTTCATCCCACGTCTTGCGGTTCACGCCGCCTTTGACCTCTTTTTTTGGCAGCGGAATGGGCAATGTAACTTGCCCGTCATTCCGCGAAGGATGCGAGAGGCGGCGCAGCAGATCGTCCATGGTCGCGGGGAACAGCTTGCTGCGGTCTTTGGTATTCAACTGGGCCTTCATGCCGACGAGTGAGACGGGCTGATCACCGTCATTTGTGATTACGAAGAAGACCGGCATGTACCCATTGTTGTGGTAGTTGACGGTGAAGATCGAAGCTTTGTCTTCCAGGTCATAGGGATCGACTGCGACCACAACTTTTTCCATGGGGTGGTCGTCGTGTGCCGGGTAGGTGCGAGCGGGGCGCGCCGCGGGCATCACAAACTCTTTGGCCGCAATCGCGCAGAGGCAGCAGAGCAGCATAAAAGCGCAGACTGCCGCAAAACGCGGGGCTTGCGGCATGGGCGCGCGCGTTGATTCTTGCCGACCTGCATTATGCATACTTGGATTATAGGATGCCGAACTATAGGATGCCGTCAGCGCAAGCGGCGCTGTCCCGTTCCCGATCCCATCCGGATAAAAGATCGGATTCTGGTTCGCCATTTAGAATGGAACTTCTCTTCATGTATGCGCTCTACAGTGCGCTGCTTGCTTTGTTTCTGGCGCTGACGCTGCCCTACTGGCTGCTGCAGATGATGCGGCACGGCAAGTATCGGGCGGGTTTGCGCCAGAGGTTCGGCGCGGTTCCGCCCGCCGTCGCTGGCCGGGGAGAGAAACGCGCAATCTGGGTTCACGCGGTTTCGGTGGGCGAGGTTGTGGCTTCGAGCGCGGTCGTAAACGCGCTGCAACAGAAACTCCCGTCCCATCGCGTAATGATTTCGACGACCACCAGCACCGGGCAGAAACTCGCCGCGCAGCGGTTTGGCGCGGAGAACGTGTTTTATTTCCCCCTGGACTTCGCCTTCGCCGTCCGGCCGTACCTTGATGCTTTGCATCCGGAACTCGTGGTCGTCGCCGAAACTGAATTCTGGCCGAATTTTCTCCGGCTTGCCAAGCGCAGCGGGGCGCGCATCGCCGTGATCAACTGCCGCATTTCTGACCGCTCGCTGCCCGGCTACAAGCGGTTCCGCTTCTGGCTTCCGAGATTGCTGGAGAGGACGCTCGAGAACGTCAATGTTTTTCTGGCGCAAACGGAGGAAGACCGACAGCGGCTCATCGAAATTGGCGCGCAAGAGTCGAAGGTCGTGGTGGCCGGCAACCTGAAATTCGATGTAGCGCCGCCGCCATCGCCGGCGATTGTTGCGAGTCTTCGCGAGAGCTTCAGTCACTCTGGAGCGGGGCCGGTTCTGGTGTGCGGCAGCACGCTTGAGGACGAAGAAGGCTCTCTGCTTTCGGCATTTCGCAATATTCTGGCGAATCATCCAAAGGCGGTTATGATCCTTGCGCCCCGCCATCCGGAGCGTTTTGCGGAGGTTGCCGAACTGGTCGAGAAACTCGGTTTTCGGATGTGGCGGCGGTCCTTGTGGAGCGGCGAACCGCACGCTGGCGGCGTGTTTCTGGTCGACAGCATCGGGGAGTTGGCTGCGCTCTATTCGCTGGCTACGGTCGCGTTCGTCGGTGGGAGTCTCGTGCCGCGCGGCGGACACAACATTCTTGAGCCTGCACTTTACGGCGTTCCCATCGTCACTGGCAACCACTACGAAAATTTTCGCGACGTGGTTAATTTCTTTGCCAGCCGCAATGCGGTCCGCATCGTTGGACTGGCGGAGATGCCGCTGGTCTTCATGGAGCTGATCGAAAACGGCAACGAGCGAACGACGCTCGGCCGGAACGCGCTGGCAGCGCTCGAATCGCAGCGCGGCGCCACGGCCAGGACCGTCTCAGCGCTACTCCAACTGATGAGCGTTTCGTCGTCTAAAGCTCAATCGAAGAACGGGCAGCCCCCGGGCGAGGGCTCCGCATGAATCCGCTCACCGGACTTTACGGCGCCGCCACCGCTCTGCGAAACACGCTGTTCGATCGCGGCGTGCTGTCTTCGCAGCGGCTGGAGCAGCCTGTGGTCAGCGTCGGAAATCTGTCGGTGGGTGGTTCGGGCAAGACCCCGTTCGTGATTGCGCTCGGGGAACTGCTGAAGGCGCGCGGCATTCGCTTCGACGTGCTCTCGCGCGGATACGGCCGCAAAAGTCGCGGCGTTCTGGTGGTGGAGACCGATGGCAACGCCGCCGACTTCGGCGATGAGCCGCTGCTGATCGCGCGGCGGCTGGGCGTTCCGGTGATCGTGGGTGAAAGCCGCTATGCCGCGGGCCGAGTCGCCGAGCAGAAATTCCAGCCGCAATTGCACATTCTCGACGACGGCTTTCAGCACCGTTCTCTGGTTCGCGACTTCGACATTGTGCTGATGACAGAACACGACTTCGACGACAGGCTGCTACCCTCGGGGCGGCTGCGCGAGCCACTGTCGTCGTTGCGACGCGCCGATGCGATCGTGTTGCCGCGGGACTTTTCTGTACACGGCCTTTCTGCGCAGAACTCGGCGATCAAGACTTTCGCCCTGCGAGGGAAGCTCATCTGGCAAATGAATCGGGAAATCGTCATGCCCGCTGCGCTCGTCGCACCGATTGTGTTCTGCGGTATCGCAAGGCCGCAGCAGTTCTTCGCCCAGGTGCGCGCCGCCGGGATCACGCCTGCGGCAGAAATCGAGTTTCGCGATCACCATGCCTATGACAGAAGTGACATCGAGCGACTGCTTGCCATGCGTGGCAAGCTCGGAGCCGGCGGATTTCTGACCACGGAAAAAGATGCGGTCAATCTGGGGTCATTGCCGGCGGATCTCAAGCCGTTCGCGGTCGCCGCGGTCAGCTTTACCCTCGACCATCCGGCTGACGTTGTAGATGCCATTTTGGCGAGGACCATTTCCGCAGGAATCATTTCTCAATGATCAATGAGGGGAAGCCCCGCTCATGAGAAAATCTTGGATTGCATCCGATGGACCAGAATATTGTGATCAAGCAGATTGATGACAAAACATATTAAAGAAAACGGTCGCCTGCGGAAGATCGTCGAATCTTTTCCCAAGCTCACGGTGACCGTGCTCGCAGATCTGGTCGCCGACGAGTTCGTGTTCGGCGAGATTTCGCGTGTCTCGCGCGAAGCGCCCGTGCTGATTTTGACGCACCGCGATCGCAAGGTGGTTCCTGGCGGCGGCGCCAATGCCATCTACAACCTTGCCGACCTTGGCGTGAACGTCTTGCCGGTTGGGGTGGTGGGCGACGACGAACCGGGAAAGATGCTGCTGCGCGCTTTCCGCCACAAACGCATCCCGGTCAGCGGCGTTTTGAAAGACAAGAGCTACACTACCGTGACCAAAACGCGCATCCTAGCCGGATTCGCGCACACCGCCGGACAACAGGTCGTGCGCCTTGACCGCGAGCCCACCGCCGGCCCCAATCCGCATTTGCGCCGCGAGCTTGTGCTTGCCGCCCGCGAATATGCCAGGGCCTCCGATGTGCTGCTGGTTTCCGACTATGGATACGGCGCGGCAACGCCAGCCCTGCTGAATGCGATTCGGGAAAAGCGCGGGATCGACAAGGTTCCCGTGACGCTTGACTCGCGCCATCGCATGCTCGAGTTTTCCGGGGTTACGGCGGCAACGCCGAATGAGTCCGAGGTGGAAGAAGTTCTCGGCATCCGCATCGGCGAGGACTGGGAGCGCCTTCTGGCCGCCGGGGATCAGATTGCAGGCGAGATGGATTTGGAATCGCTGCTGATCACGCGCGGCAAGGATGGCATGGTGGTTTTCCCGCGCCGCCACAAGCCGGTGGATATTCCGATCTACGGCAGCGATGAAGTCGCTGACGTAACTGGAGCCGGCGATACCGTCGTCGCGACTTTTACCGCTGCGCTGGCTGCGGGCGCAAGCGCCGAAGAGGCCGCGCACCTGGCGAACTACGCGGGCGGCATCGTGGTCATGAAGCGCGGCACTGCCACGGTCAGCCAGCAGGAACTGCTGGAGGCGCTGGATAAGACGCCGCCGGTGGCTCGCGAGCATTAGAGTGTGGGGACGAGCTTTGCCCCGTCCAAGCGGGGCGGAGCCCCGCTTCCACACAGTAGGACATAGATCGAGATCACTTGAGCACATCACTCCATCAGAAGATTGTTTCGCGCGACGAGCTGCGGCAACGTGTGGCGAATTGGCGGCGCGCCGGCGAGCGCATCACGCTGGCCAACGGATGTTTCGATGTGCTGCACGTCGGGCATGTACGCTACCTGCATGCGGCGCGGGAGCTCGGCGGCAAACTGATTGTCGCGGTGAACGCCGATGAGTCCGTGCGCGCGTTAAAGGGTGAAGGGCGGCCGGTGATGCCAGCGGAAGAACGTGCGGAAATTCTGGCGGCGCTGGCGGATGTGGACGCCGTCGTAGTCTTTCCGGAAAAAGATGTGCGCGCCATCATTCGCGAAATCCGTCCGGATTTTCATGCCAAGGGGACGGACTACACGGTGGAGAGCGTCCCCGAGCGCGACGAGGTCGAAGCTTGCGGAGGCCGGGTTGTGATCGTGGGTGATGCCAAGAATCACTCGGCCAGCGAGATCATTCATTCGCGCTCGCGCTCGCGGCTGGGGCGGCGAAAATCGTGAGGCGGTGCGGACGGCGGCGAGGGCTGCGACCAGAATGACAGGCTCTTTTTCTCTCCCAGCCAGCGCGCCGCGATTCGAGAGCCTGCTCGTGGTGCGCCTCAGCGCCATGGGAGACATCATTCACACTCTGCCGGCGGCGGCCGCGCTGCGCCAGGCTTTTCCTCATGCCACCTTGGGATGGCTTATCGAAGAGCGCTGGGCGGAATTGCTATGCACGCTGCGCTATCCGCGTTCCGGACGGCGCTCTCCGCAGCGGCCGCTGGTCGACCGCGTCCATGCTGTGAACACGGCGGAATGGCGCCACGCGCCGTTCTCGTTCAACACCTGGCAGCAGATGGCCGCGGGCTTGAGCCAGTTACGCGGAATTCAATACGATGCGGTGATTGATTTTCAAGGCGCGGTTCGTTCGGCATTGCTGGCACGCTGGTCGGGCGCGCCCATTGTGTATGGGAGCGCACAGCCGCGTGAGAATGCCGCCAGCATGTTTTACACACGAAAAGTACTTTTGCAAACGAACGGCACGCACGTTGTCGAACAGGCGCTGGCGCTGGCGGGAGCGGTCGTTTCAAGTGCGATCGTTTCAGCTGCGATCATGCCAACACCGACGGCGGAAGCTCGGGTGGAGTTTCCGGTGGACAGGGATGCAGAGAACAAAATTGCCGGTTTCACGGCGGATGTGAACGAGTTTGCGATTCTCAATCCCGGCGCGGGCTGGGGGGCGAAGCGGTGGCCGGTGGAGCGTTACGGACAGGTTGCGAAGGAACTCGCGAAAGATGGATTATGTTCGCTCATAAACTACGGACCGGGAGAAGAAGAGCTGGCGGTGGCGGTGGAGGCCGCGGGCGAAGGGGCGGCGCGAAAGATCTCCTGCTCGATTTCCGAGTTGATCGCGCTTACGCGGCGGGCTCGCCTCTTCATCGGCGGCGATACCGGGCCAATGCACCTGGCGGCGGCTTTGAAAATTCCGGTGGTGGCAATTTTTGGTCCGACAAATCCGGCGCGCAACGGCCCCTTCGGGACGCGATCCATTGTGCTGCGAAGCGCGAGCAGTATGACCGACCACACCCGGCGACGCGAGCCGGAACAAGGTTTGCTCGAAATCACTGTCGGCGAAGTCGTCGCCGCAACTCGGAAGCTGCTGCAGGGTTGATCAGGTGAGTGAAGTTTCACAATCCGGAGCGCAACCCTCCGAGACCACCGGCGACACCTGGTCGCGCGTGGCCCGACGCATCCGCGTGCCCCTGGGATTTATTTTTGCGGTTGTATACGTCTGGCTGGCGCGGCCAACCAGAACTTCTCTCATCGCGGGCGCAGTGGTACTGCTTCCTGGCCTAGTCCTGCGCGGACTAGCTTCCGGCCACGTGCAAAAAGACAAACAGCTCACCACCAGCGGCCCCTATGCCTACACTCGCAACCCCCTGTACCTGGGCTCGCTGGTGCTGGCCGCCGGGTTCGCCATCGCGGCACGCAGTTGGTGGATCGTCGCGATCATGCTCCTGATGTTCGCCGTGATTTATATCCCGGTCATCGCCGGCGAAGAGCGTTACCTTCGTCAGATGTTCCCCGAATACGACGACTATGCCCGTCATGTGCCGCGCATGTGGCCGCGGCTTACGCCCCACGGCAACCGGCAGAGTGCGTACTCTTCCGCGCGCTACTGGAAGCACCGCGAATACGAGGCGAGCATTGGCTGCGTAGTGGTGCTGGCCGTCCTCGTGGTCAAGCTGGTGTGGTAGTCTGCCGTTACTTATGGTGGCTGCCCTGGGAGGCCGTGGAAAAAGTCTCGTTCGCCCTTTGGCCCCTAAAGGGGCCGTTGACGGGCGGTTTATGGCATCGCTGAAGCGATGCCCTGATACGAAACGAAGTTTTTTTCGCAGCGTTCTGGCGCTGGTTGGGCTGCTGTGCTGCCTGATCCTGCTGATCGCGGCCTGGTTGACGGCACAGCAAGGCCCGCCCACGGCGTCAATCGGCCCCGCTCCGGTACAGATCGCGCCTCCACGTCCCAACTATCCTTTTCCCGATGGACGGAGCTACGTCTATTCGGCGGAGTGGCATTTGATCACCGCCGGGACCGGTGTCGTGAGAATGGAGGCTGCGGGGAACGAACGCAGAGTTATCGCATCCGCCGAATCTTCAGGAGCGGTCAACGTCATCTTCCCTGTGCACGACCGCTTCGAATCGCACTTCGATCCCCGGACGTTCTGCTCGCTCTCGATCTTCAAGCACAGCGAGGAAGGCTCGCACAAACGCGAGACTTCAATCCACTTCGATTATGCGCGCAAAAAAAGCACGCTCGATGAAAAGAACCTGAAGACGGGCGAGACCAAACACGTCGAAAACGACCTTGCCGACTGCGCCACCGACGTCATCACCGGCTTTTACTACCTGCAGTCGCTGCCGCTGCGACTTGGCGCCAGCTACGAGTTCCCAATCAGCGACGGGAAGACGACGATCGTCCGTGCCAGCGTGGACAAGCGCGAGCAGATCAGAGTGCCGGCCGGAACATTCCCGGCCGTAATGTTGACTGCCGAAGCCAAGTCCGGCCCGCTGCAGTCGAAGGGCAAAGTGTGGGTGTGGTATTCGGAGGATCCAAGTCACACGCCGGTGCAAGTGCGCGTCAAGCTGGGATGGGGCACGCTGCTGTTTCGCCTGCAGAGGATCGAAAAGTAAACCCTAATTCCGACCACCAGCGACTGCTTCGCCTTGGCCAGTGAATATGGTCTACTGCAGCCGGAAGCGTTCATTCATCAGCCGCTGCAGGCGCGGGCGGTAGATGAGATCGTAGGCGAGTTCTTTGTCGGGAAACATGTTCAGGGCGGCGCGGCGGGCATTGGCGGCCATCTCCGCCGCCTCTTCCAGCGTCAGGTCGGGATCCTGGCTGATCACCGACATCACCATGCTCATCATCACCTGCAGGCGCCGCAGCCTTCGGGCTTCCTCCATGCGCTCGTTGTGTTCTCCGCCTGGTGGTTCGGCCCGTTGAACTTCCATATATCCCCCGTCCTCTTTGGATTTGGATGTTGACCGCGTCCCCCGCGATGCGCCCCAGTCGCCATTGTGCCAGTTTCCGCCCGCGAATCAAGCTTCCCTTGGCCGTACACCTTTGTGATCCGCAAGACAGAGCCATAGTGACTGCCGTAATCTGTTACCAGACAGTCTTGCGGAGGACGCATGCCAGAGCCGAACAAAACCGCGCCACAACCCGAGCCCAACGAGAAACTGGTCAAGATTTTCGACGCCGAGCAGGAAAACGAAGCCATCGTCGTGCAGGGCCTGCTTCAATCTGCCGGGATCGAATCGGACTTGAAATCCATTGACGCGGTGCAAAACGCGTTTCCCGGCGTCGGTGGAACGGTCATTCTGGTGCGCGAAGAAGACGCGTCCGAAGCGGAGCGGATTATCGCGGCGTATCGTAAATTGCCGCCCCTCGATGACGATACCGCCGATATCACTGGGTAATCGTATCGAGGGGAAGAATCATCGGCAGGCTCGCAGCTCGCCGCTCGCCGCTGCCTCTGGCGAACTGCAGATCCCTCGCTCTCCCACCCCAGCCAGCTAAAGCGCGGCTGGGGGCCCCGGTCGCTTGGGATGACAATTTCTTTAAATTTTCAATATGTTTATCAGGTTCCTGGCGGATTCACGACCGGGCAGCGGGCCCAGTGTTGGGGGCTGACTTCGACCAGCGGAGGGAGCTGGACGGCGCAGGCGGCGGTGCGGTGCGGGCAGCGGGGTTCGAAGGGGCATCCGGGAGGGAGTTGGGCGATGGACGGGACGGTGCCTTCGATGGTCGAGAGGGGCAGGGCGCGGTCGGTCGAGAGAGTAGGAATGGCGCGCAGCAGGCCCTGAGTGTAGGGATGCGCGGGCGCATCGAAAATGGCGGCCTTGGCGCCGAGTTCGACCAGGCTGCCGGCGTACATGACGGCGACGCGATCGGCGACGTGGGAAACGACGGCGAGATCGTGCGAGATGAAGAGCATCGCCAATCCGAATTTGTGGCGAAGGTCGTTGAGCAGGTCGAGGATCTGCTGCTGGATGGTGACATCGAGCGCGGTGGTGGGCTCGTCGGCGATGAGCA
>JBEKWL010000049.1:0-20382 GCA_049513095.1 Terriglobales bacterium | reverse complement strand
GGAGTGCTGGTGCAGGATTTTCAGGTTCAGCTGATTCGGCCACCAGTCCGCATTCGTCGCGGCCGTATGTCTGCGAGCGCCGCCCATTACCGGGCACTTGGATTCGGTTGACATGTTTTGCTGCTGCTTGGCGAGTTCTTTTTCCATGAGTTCATCCTCCTTCGTACTAGCCCAAAAAGACTGCGATGAAATACAAAACCATCGCGCAATCGCCGGCCGAGCTTTGCCGACGCGCGCCATTCATCCGGTATCCACGCGCCTGCGACACTTAACGGGAAGCGTGCCGCGGAGCGCACTTCGTGCAGAGCCCCCGGAAAATGAGTTCGCATTCGCGAAGAATCCGCTCACCGAGAGAGCGCGAGGCAGGCCTGGGCACGTCGTACCACTCTATGTCCTCAACCTTGCCGCAGCGGTCGCAGATGAAGTGGTGATGCCGCATGCCTTTCGCATCGAATCGCGCGGCACGGCCCTCGACGGCCACTTCACGCACCAAACCTGCCTCCACCAAGTCCCGCAGATTGTTATAAGTCGTGGCCCTTGAAGAGCGCGAATCCACGCGATTCACGGCTTCGAAGATTTCCACAGCCGTGGGATGCCTGTTGTGCTGCATCAAGAATGCCATAACGGCGTAGCGCTGAGGAGTGCAGCGCAACCCGCTGCCTTTCAAGGAACGCTCAATCGCCTCGGCGTCCATGAGTAATCTTGATTATATCTAATGTGACATTTTATTGAATTCGTCAGCAAAAAGCCGACAGACGCCAAAAGCGGGCGTGCTGGGGACCCCGGCGCCTGGGCTAAGCTAGTTCGCCCCTCCGGGGCTGGATTCTCGGGCATCTTGCTCCACCGCATCCCCAGCAGCTGCTAGGACGGCGTGCGCTAGTTCAGCTTTTCGATGGCCCGATCGATTCGTGCCAATGTAGTTTCTTGTCCGAGAGCCTGGAGCGTCTCAAACAGCGGCGGGGCATTCTTTCGCCCACAGACGGCTACGCGGACCGGTTGAAACATTTGTCCGGCTTTTACGCCCATCGCCTGGGCGGCGGCGCGGAGAGCTTTGTCCAAGGGGTCATGCTTAAATTCAGTTTGCGCCAGGACTTCTCGAGCACGGGTTAAAACTTTGAGAGCCATGGCGGCGTCGCCCTTCTGCGGGATGAGTTCGTCTGGGTTGTAGGGCGGGAGCTGGTCCACAAAGAAAAAGTCTGCGGCGGTGAGGACGTCGCGCAGAAGTTTGATGCGCTCGCGGATGAGCGGGGTGATGGCGTGCATTTTCTCCGGCGCAATTGGAAATCCAGCGGCGTGGACGATGGGGAGCAAGCGCGCGCTGAGATCGTCGATTGAAAGCCCGCGGATGTGTTCAGCGTTCAGCCAGACGGCCTTGGGATCGAAGGCCTCTTCGGGTGTAGCGGCCGGTTCCTTAAAATTAATGACGGCATTGGCGCGGTTGATGCCTTCGAGAGAGAACGAGTCAATAAGTTCCTGGCGCGTCATCTTTTCCCGATCGTCTTTTGGCGACCAGCCGAGCAGGCATAGAAAATTGATGAAGGCTTCCGGAAGGAATCCAGCGTCGCGGTAGGTGGTGACGCTGACGACCGGACCGTGGCGGCGCTTGGAGAGCTTCGATCCGTCGGGCGCAACGAGCAGGGGAAGATGCGCGAACTGCGGGGGTTTGGCGCCCGCGCCTTCGAAAATGAGCAGGTGCTTGTAGGTGTTCGAGAGATGGTCCTGGCCGCGGATGATGTGGCTGATGCGGAGGTCGATGTCGTCGGCACACGAGGCGAGGTGGTAGGTGGGCATGCCGTCGGAGCGGAGGAGTGCGAAGTCTTCGATGTCGTCCGCCGCTTTGATTTGCTCGTCGTAGACCGCATCAGTGAAGCGAACTTGCTCGCCGGCTCCGCGGGGAACACGGAAGCGCAGCGCGAAGGACTCTCCGGCGGCGGCGCGGCGGTCGCTCTCGGCGCGGGAGAGTTCGCGCATGCCGGGATTGCAGAGCCAGGTTTGATTGGCGCCGGATTTTTCGCTGTCGCCAGTGTGGGCGGGAGTAAAATCGCGATACGCCAGGCCCTTCTGGAAGATGGCGTCGGCGACCTGGCGATGCAGGGCGAGGCGTTCGGACTGCTTGTATTCCTCGTCCCAACCGAGGTCGAGCCAGCGCAGACCGTCGAAGATCGAGTTGACGGAGGCTTCGGTGTTGCGCTCGAAGTCGGTATCATCGAGCCGCAGCACCATGGTTCCTCCGTTGTGACGGGCGTAGAGCCAGTTGAGAATAAAGGTTCGGGCACTGCCGACGTGGAGAAAACCGGTGGGAGACGGCGCGAATCGAACGCGAAGCATAACTCTTGAGTATAACGGGATCGGAGTTTTGGCTCTAGGCGCAAGCCGCGTCTCTACAGGAAATCGGACCGGTTACCAGCAGGTTACGAAGGTAACTCTTCGGCAGAAGATCGTTGTGGCGGCACCGCATCTCATAAGAAGATACTCTTGGGAAAAGCTGTGCCCAGGGCGGAGCCTGCCGGAAGAGACTTGTTGTTTCGATTAGCCTGGTGTGACAGGATTAGGCCAACCAGAGTTCCATCCGGGCCACAATTACGATGGATGCGGAAGCGTTAGTCGAGGAATCGTGAATCCATGCATAGCGTTGCCACAGGTCTGGTGCTGATTCCAGGGGCCGTGGCCCTGTTGGTGTTTCTCGTCTTCACCTACCTGTACGAGCAGAACCGTCACAACTATTTCCGCGCGTGGCAACTGGCCTGGGCGGCATATACGCTGCACTATGCCGTGAAGGCCGTGGAATATTTTCAGGGCCCTTCCGCGCTATTGTTTTTCCTGAGCTCGCTGCTGCTGGTGACCATGGCGATTTGCATTTTCGTCTCGACCCGGCTGATGAAGGAGCCGTTTCAGCTGAAGTGGTATGACGTGGCGTTGGCGGTAGGCGGAGTTGTGCTGGCGTATGTCAGCTTGCGGGCGCAAATGGCGAGCGGGATGTTCAGCGAGAGAGCGACTCCGGTGCCGATCTATTTGCGGCTGGAAGTGGGCTTGGCGGTGACGCTGCTATATTGCTCGTTCCATTATTACCGTTACGCTTTTAGCAGGAATTCCGTGGCGTTCCGGACGCTCGCGTTTTCGCTGGCGCTGTGGGCGGCGCTGATGTACGCGGGGCAGATGCGGCAACCTTTCCTCGAGATTGTCGGGCAGTTGGGAGGTTTCCTGGGGCCGATTCCGCAGATGCTGCTGGCCATCGCCATGGTGATGGTGCTGTTTGAAAACGAGCGCAATGCCGTGCAGGAAAACGCGTTGGCGTTCTCCACATTGGGCGTCGATCCGCGCCGATGGTTCTCGGCATCTGACCTGGAACCGAGCTTGCAAACTTTTGTGGAGAGGTTAGTGGCGCCCCTGCCTTCGCGCCGCGCCGTCTTTTTTGTTTCCCAGCAGTGGCGCGGCACCTTGCCCTCGGTACAAAAGGGCTTTTCAGCAGAGTTCCTGGAAAAGCTGCAAAAGACGCAGGCTGGGGATTACATTGCCGAGCTTGCCTACCGGCGCGGGGGGGTGGTCACCTTCAGGGGTCTCGCCGAACTGGAAGAACCTTTGCCGGCGCTTTCGGGAGGAAAGTTCGAGGCCTGCAAGCAAATGCTGCTGGCGGAGGGAATCACCGACCTGATGGCGGTGAGCCTGCAGACGCGGGAGCACAACTTCGGGGTCATTCTGTTTCCGCACGCGGAACGGCGAATGTTCGGTTCTTCGAATCTGCGCCTGCTGATCGGGCTGGCGCTGCAGATCGCGCTGACGCTCGAAAACTATGTCGTAATGCACGAAGCGCAGCGCCGAACCAAGGAATACGAGCTGCTCACCGAGATCGGGCAGGCCATCAGTTCTCATCTCAACCAGGACGAAGTGTTGCGCACGGTGCAGGTGGAGCTGGGCCAGATTTTCGACACCAGCACTTTCTACATCGCCTTTCAGGAAGAAGATGAGATTCACTTCGAGCTGGAGACCGAAGGCGGCATCATTCTTCCCAAGCGCTCGCAAAAGGTCGGCAATGGATTGAGCGAGTACATCATCAGGACGGGGGAGCCGCTCCTGGTGGAGAGAGATATTGAACAGACGCGGTCAAAACTGGGAGTCGATTTCGTGCCGCCGCAGTCGGCCCGGTCGTTCTGCGCCGTGCCTATTTTTCTCGGCGGCAAACCGGTGGGAGTGATGGCGGCAATGAGCACGGAGCGGGAATCGCAGTTCCTGGCCAGGGATCTCGAGGTCATGCAAACCGCAGCCGGTCAATTGGGGGTCGCAATCGAGAATGCGCGCCTGTTTACCGAGGAGCAGCGCCGCGCCCGGCATCTCGCGTTTCTGAACAGCATTTCGAAAATGGCGATCTCGAGCGAAGACGCCGAGCAGATGATGGCCGGTATCGTGCGCGAGATCCAGAAGAACTTCCACTACGATCACATCGGCATCGGCATCATGGACCACGCCACCAGGGGAATCGAGATCAAAGCCGAGGCGGGAACGACATCGCAAACGCTGGGCCGCCGGATCGCGGTGGGCAGTGGAGTTCTGGGAAAGGTCGCGCGCACCGGGGTGAGCGCACTGGTGCAAAACGCCGCCCCGGGACAGCTCGCCGGTGTGCTGCCGGAATCGCGGGCGGTGCTCTGCCTGCCGATCCGTTATGGCGAGGCGCTGCTGGGCGTGCTCAACGTGGAAAGCCGGGATGAGAATGCGTTCGCGCCCCAGGATGTTTTGATCTTGAACACGCTGGCCGATCTTGTGGCAACGGCGTTGCACAACTCCTTCGTCTTCCAGAAGCTGCAGCAGCAATCGATCACCGATGGCTTGACCGGCATCAAGACGAGACGCTTTTTCTGGGAGGCGCTGAGTTCGGAGTGGAAGCGCGCGTCCCGTTCGGGCCGGCCATTCTCGGTGGTGCTGATCGATCTGGATAAATTCAAAGAGGTCAACGATTCGCTCGGCCATCTGGAAGGGGATATGGTGCTGACACGCGTTGGCCGGCTGCTCGAACAGAAGTGCCGTCAGTCCAACGTGGTTGCCCGCTACGGCGGAGACGAATTCATCATCCTCATGCCCGAGACTGGCATCGAGCAGGCGCAGGTGCTGGCGGAGAGATTGCGGCTGTGGCTGGCCACCGATCCGATGCTCGAAGAGCACCATATCACCGGCAGCTTCGGCGTCGCCAGTTTCCCCGTTCACGGATTTTCCATGGAAGACCTGATTCGCGTGGCGGATGGAGGCATGTACGCAGCCAAGCATGCGGGTGGAAACCAGGTTTCCACCGCCGATGCCTTCGGCGAAGTTTCCGCAGTGCAGCGACAGCTTGTCTCCGGTTATGTCGGAGGATTTCTGCAGCGCGAGCATAACGGGCCGGAGCACCTCGAAGAACTGGTCACCACGCTGCGCAAGCTGTGCGGACGCGAGGATGACTCGGGTCCACAGGCGATGAAGGAAGCCATCGAAGCCTTGTCGCACGCGGCCGAACTCCGGGAGCCCGACGCTGCGGGACACGGCGAGCAATGCGGGCACTATGCTGGAATGATCGCGCGCGGACTCAACCTCTCGGCGCAAGAAGTGGAAGACGCGGCCTTCGCGGGGCGGGTGCATGATGTGGGCAAGGTGTTCATCGCTGATCGAATCCTGAACAAGCCGGGCACACTTACGGAAGATGAATTCGCGCTGATCAAGAGCCACCCGCAAGTGGGGGCAGCGGTGTTACGGGCAATTCCTGAAATCGAGCACGTGGCGCAGGCCATCGAATCTCATCACGAAGCCTTCGACGGCAGCGGCTATCCTTTCGGACTGAAGGGCGAGGATATACCGTTGTTTGGCCGCATCCTCGCCGTCGCGGACGCCTATGCGAACATGACGAGCGATCGCTCTTTCGCCCTTCCCAAAACCGACGAGCAAGCGCTGGCGGAACTGGAAAAGCTGAGCGGCACCCGCTTCGATGGCATGATCGTCCGCTTATTTGCCCGCATCCTCAAGATGGAGAACGCCCCTATCTAGCTCAGAGTCAGCACCAGGGTTGCGTCTTTGGGCAGATAGCTCTTGCGGCGAAACCAGTCTTCCATCGCATCCCGGAGTTGATCGAGCGGGACATTCGCGCCAATTTCCAGGCACCCATCCGCCACCGGCAGCGTGTCGTCAAAAACGGACGCGTTCGTGAAGCTGCGCATACTGAAACTGTCGAGCCATTTCAACGGACATGGTTGAAGTTGTCCTTCGTGTTGGTATTCCACGCGGAGTTTCCGGGCGAACATGCCTTGATTTAACCACAGAGCTCGACTTAACCAAGGAGAACGACCACGGAGAATGAAGAACGACCGGCCGCTCGGCGAAGCTACGCGAACAGCTTCTGCCCTTGCCACCGAGGACAGACCTGACATTGCCCTCACTTCGAGGGCTCGTTCCAACTAGCGGGTGGCAGCGACCTGAGGCTCGGCCGGCGCCACGACACTTTCCAGGTGCTTGAGAGTCTCATCGATGGTGAGCGAATACATTTCGCGCCCCAAACCTTCGCCCGACTCCAGCGCCGTCTTCAGAAAGTGGCCAGCGATTTCCTTCGCCAGGGAGTCGGTGATCAGCCTCCCGGTGCGCTTCTTGTACTCGACCCAGGCCGGGTGCGGCAGGGCGACCCAGACCGGACGTCCGTCGACCAGGAACTTGATGTCCACCGCATCAGCGTGGCGAGTGGCGATGGCCACCATCAAAGCCTGGTAAAGGCAGTGCACTTTTTTTTTCGTCCAGCGGTCGGTGGCGGTGAAGTCAGTGAACATAAGAAACTCAAAAGAGGACTCGCTGGTAACTATATCGCTCGACGGGGGTGGGGAGCAAACGGTTGGGCCCGAGCAATCGGACTGACCATGATGCCGGTCAAAATTGGGGTCAACTGTGCTGGAACACGCTCCGCACCTCTTGCCAGGAGCGGGCGGACATGCTACGTTAAACATGTTAAACACATCTAAACGACTATGCTTGGGATCAGGCTTGAACCCGAACTCGAAGAAAAGCTGGAGTCGCTCGCGAAAGAAACAGGCCGCAGCAAGAGCTATTATGCGCGCGAGGCCATTCGGCAATACCTGGAGGACCGCGAAGACTACCTGAAGGGCATTGCGGCGCTGGAGCGGCGCGAACCCACCATCACGCTCGAAGAACTGGAGCGGCGGCTTGGCTTCTCCAAGTAGAACATGGCGGATTGAAATCACTCGCACCGCGGAGAAACAAATCCAGAAACTCAGCCGCACCGCCCAGGAGTCGATTGTCCGGTTTCTGCGGGAGCGGGAACAGTCCGCCGGTGACCCTCGCCAATTTGGTAAGCCGCTGCACGGTGACAAAGGCGGATTGTGGCGGTACCGAGTGGGGGATTATCGACTGATTTGTGATATTCAGGACGAGCGAATCACGGTGTTGGTGATCAGGGTCGGGCATCGCAAGGATGTGTATCGCTGAGCGTGTCGGCAGTCTGCCCGTTGTAAAATCAAAGGTTATTCATTACTGCACTATCCTTATCTATGCCACAGGAAGACAAGCCAATCCCTCCCGCGCGCGAAGAGCGTTACGATGCGCCGCGCATCGAGCAAAAATGGACTGAGCGCTGGCAGAGCGATCCGTCGCTGTATGCCGCCGAGGCCCATCCAACCAAGCCGAAATATTACGTTTTGGAGATGCTTCCCTACCCTTCGGGCGCGCTGCACATGGGGCACGTGCGCAATTATTCGATCGGCGATGCGCTGGCTCGCTACATGTGGATGAACGGCTACAACGTGCTTCATCCCATGGGCTGGGATTCATTCGGGTTGCCGGCGGAGAATGCGGCCATCAAGAACAACACTCCGCCGAAGGAGTGGACGCTGGCGAATATCGCAGCCATGAAGGTGCAGATGAAGCGCCTTGGGTTCGCCTACGACTGGTCGCGCGAGGTTACGACTTGTCTGCCGGAATACTACCGCTGGAACCAGTGGTTCTTTCTTAAGCTCTACGAGTCGGGATTGGCCTATCGCAAGAAGAGCAAGGTGAACTGGTGTCCGGAGTGCTGCACCGTGCTGGCCAACGAGCAGGTGGTGGGCGGGATGTGCTGGCGGCATGAGGACACGCCGGTTGAGCAGCGCGAACTGGAACAGTGGTTTTTGCGGATCACGAAGTACGCGGATGAGTTGCTGCGTGATCTCGACAAGCTGCAGGGCTGGCCGGAAAAAGTCCGCATCATGCAGCAGAACTGGATCGGACGCAGCGAAGGCACGCTGGTGGACTTCGATTTGGGCGGAACGGTGGGGCCGGCGGGGTCGACGATCACGGTGTTCACCACGCGCGTGGACACGATCTATGGCGCGACCTCGGTGCAGTTGGCGCCCGAGCATCCGATCATAGCGGACATGATTGCCCGCGATGCGGCGCTGCGCGCCAAGGTGGAAGAGTTGATTGCCGAGCAGCGCCGGGCGAAAGAAGCGGGCGATATTGGCAACATCGAGAAGCATGGCGTATTCACCGGGCGCTACGCGAAGAACCCGTATAACGGCGAAGCAGTGCCGGTGTGGGTGGCGAACTACATCCTGATGGACTACGGCACGGGCGCGATCATGAGCGTGCCGGCGCATGATGAGCGCGATTACGAATTCGCCAGGAAGTACAAGCTGCCAATCCGCTTGGTGATTTTGCCGGCGAGCACCGACCCGGAAGAAACGATAACGGAGCCCCCGCTTCCCTTTACGACCATGGACGGGATCCTGGTGAACTCGGGCGAGTTCATCGGGCTGAGCTGCGACCAAGCGATCGAAAGGATGTCGGCGCGCGCCGAAGAAAAGAAATTCGGCAAGGCGACAGTTACATTCCGGATAAAAGATTGGGGCATCTCGCGGCAGCGCTATTGGGGAACGCCGATTCCGATGGTGTACTGCGACAAACACGGCGTGGTGCCGATCGCGGAGAAAGACTTGCCGGTGATTCTTCCGGACAGAGTGCAGGTCACGCTTTCGGGTGGATCGCCGCTAATGAATGTGCCGGAGTTCCTGAACACGACCTGTCCGAAATGTGGCGGCCCGGCGCGGCGCGAGACCGACACCATGGATACGTTCGTCGATTCGTCGTGGTACTTCTACCGCTACGCCGACGCGCGGAATGACAAGGCTCCGTTCGACAGCGCAACCATCGCCTACTGGTTTCCGATCGACCAATACATTGGCGGCGTGGAGCACGCCATTCTCCACCTTATTTATTCGCGCTTCTGGACGAAGTTCATGCGCGACATGGGACTGGTGAAAAACGACGAGCCCGTCGCGCGGCTGTTCACGCAGGGAATGGTGATCAAAGACGGCGCGAAGATGTCGAAGAACCTGGGGAACGTTGTGTCGCCGGATGAGATGGTGGCGCGCTACGGGGCGGATGCTACGCGGTTGTACTGCTTGTTCGCGGCGCCTCCGGATCGCGACCTGGACTGGCAGGAATCGGGGATCGAAGGCATTCAGCGTTTCCTGGGGCGCGTGTATCGGTTCTACTTGCGTAATTCTCCTGTAGAGACGCGGCTCGCCGCATCTCCCGCGGCGGAGACGGGCCAAGCCCCGTCTCTACGGGGCGAGTCGTTATCACCCCAGGCGCGGGCCATCCAGCGCAAGCTGCATCAGACCATTAAGCGCGTCAGCGACGATTTCCAGGGTCGCTGGCACTTTAACACCTGCATCGCGGCCATCATGGAACTGGTCAACGAAATTTATGGAGCGGAAGAGACGATTGCTGCCGGGCGAGTTCCTCCGTCGTTGATCGCGGACGTCCAGCGCAACATCGCTTTGCTGCTGGCGCCCATGGCTCCCTATCTGGCGCACGAATTGTGGGAGATGGCCGGCGAGAAGAGCAATCTGCTGAAAGCTTCGTGGCCGCAGTACGATCCGGCGCTGGCGGCGGAGGACGAAATCGAGATTCCCGTGCAGGTTAACGGGAAGCTGCGCAGCGTGGTGGTGGTGCCGGCGGGCGCGACTGACGATCAGGTCGAGCAGGCCGCGCTTGCGGACGAAAAAGTGAAGGCCGCGATCTCAGGCAAGCAGATTGTGAAGAAGATTGTGGTGCCGAAGAAGCTCGTCAATATCGTAGTTAAGTAGCGCCATTGAATCATTTAGTCATTGAGATATTGAGTCATTGAAAACCACCGTGATTCAAATGATTCAATGACTAAATGATTCAATGACTCAATCACTCTGTTTGCAACTCGACCATCAATCTGAGAAACTCATCCGTGGAAACCCAATCCATCGTTGTCCTCGACTTCGGAGCGCAGTATTCGCAGCTGATTGCGCGCCGCATCCGCGAACTGAAAATTTTCTCGGTCGTGCTGCCGTTCAACGCCAGCCTGGAAGAAATTCGCAGCTACTCTCCGGTGGGAATCATTCTTTCGGGCGGTCCGTCGTCGGTGTACGACAAAGATGCGCCGCTGGCCGACAAGAGTGTCTTCGCTCTCGGCATCCCCGTGCTCGGCATCTGCTACGGATTGCAGTTCATGGTGTACGCTCTCGGCGGGAAGGTGCGCCCGGCCGCCAAGCGCGAGTACGGCCACGCCAAGGTCGAAATCCAGGAATCTGACTCGCAACTTTTTCAAGGATTGCCCAAGCTGCTCGCGGTCTGGATGTCGCATGGCGACTCGGCCGAGGAGTTGCCTCCAGGGTTCCGGCTGACGGCGAAAACTCCCAATGCGGTTGCCGCCATCGAAAACCCCGAGCGCAAGATGTGGGCGGTGCAATTTCATCCCGAAGTGCACCACACGCCGCTCGGCGCTGACATCCTGCGCAACTTCGCGCTTGGCATCTGTGGTGCGAAGCCTTCGTGGACGCCCCAGCATTTTATTGACGCGACCGTGGCCCATGTGAAGCAGCAGGTCGGCGACGGGCGGGCCATCTGCGGGCTTTCTGGCGGAGTAGATTCTTCGGTTGCGGCGGTGCTGGTGGATCGTGCCATGCGCGATGCCTCCGGGCATTCGCGCCTGACTTGCGTGTTCGTGAACAACGGGGTGCTGCGCAAAAACGAGTTCGAGAAAGTTCAGCAAAATCTGCGCGACAATCTTGGACTGCACCTGGTTGCGGTCGATGCCACCGAGCGCTTCATGCGGAAGCTGGCAGGGATCAGCGATCCGGAGACGAAGCGCAAGATCATCGGCAACGAGTTCATCGAGGTCTTCGACAGCGAAGCGCATCGCATTGAAAAAGAAGAAGGCGAAGTCGAGTGGCTGGTGCAGGGGACGCTCTATCCCGACGTCATCGAGTCGCGTTCCGTGCGCGGGCCGTCGCAGGTCATCAAGTCGCATCACAACGTCGGCGGGCTGCCCGAAACGATGAAGCTCAAGTTGATCGAGCCGCTGAAAGATTTGTTTAAAGATGAGGTGCGGCGCATTGGGCGCGACCTCGGCATGCCGGAGGACATTCTGCAGCGCCAGCCGTTCCCTGGCCCGGGGCTGGCGGTGCGCATTTTGGGTGAAGTGACGAAAGAACGCGTCGACCTGCTGCGCGAGTGCGACGAGATTGTGGTGGGCGAGATTAAGAAGGCCGGGCTGTATCAGAAAATCTGGCAGTCGTTTGCCGTGCTCTTGCCGGTGATGTCGGTGGGCGTGATGGGCGATCAGCGGACTTATGCTTACACCTGCGCCGTCCGCGCCGTGCATTCCGAAGATGGCATGACGGCGGATTGGGTTCCGCTGCCGTATGAAGTGCTGAAGACGATTTCCAATCGGATCGTGAATGAAGTGCGCGGCGTTAATCGGGTGGTTTATGACATTACTTCGAAGCCGCCGGGGACGATTGAGTGGGAGTGATGTTGCGACTGGTACCTCAGGGTTCGCCAGGGGTCGGGGTTCGTCTCACGTTCGGACCTGCTCTGCACGATGAAGCAGGTACTGGACAGATGCGCTGATGAACTGCGCAAACCCGAAGGGAACGAACTCAAAGCGTCGTTCAACAAAGACCCCCTCCAACATTTCTTTCCATCTTGTCTCGATGGTCCGCTCATCCGGAGGCGGCGTTCTGCCCCCTAGCCAGTCGACAACAATGAGTTTGTAAAGTCTGTCGTTCTCGGCTAGTCCAAGCGCGAGCAGGAACTTGAAAAAGGCGTCCGCCTCTGGCATGGAATAACCGATCACACATATTCGAGTGGCTCTCTTTAGCGCATCAACGGCCTGCTTCCAGACCGGTTGCATTATTTTGCTGTATTCGCTCTTATCCCACGATGGCGGCACCAACAACAAGCGAAGGCCCGCCTTGTGGCACTTTCTGCATTGCATTGACCTAAACATTTCTGGATTGCCTGTCACCTTTTCACCCAAGACGTGAATCTGATTGCACTCGCAGATCGCCCAATTGGTTGAACCGTGGAGCTTAAGCAGTGGGACGATCGTTTTGCTTTCATTCGGCTCGTCAAAGGTTGCGTCGGCAAGTTCGTAGCCCGGCCTTGCGCCAATTCTGATCAATGCGTCGTCGATCAGGAGGTCGTAGTTAAAGGTAATAACCGTGTTTGATCGTGATGCCTTTCGCCTCGGGTCATCATACTTGCCGGACAATACCAATGCGAAATGCGTATAGATATCCGTCTCGAAAACATCCCCACCGCTGGGATCTTTCCTCACATGTCTCGTGAACGAATCAGCATGCCCCGCATACCCCGGTACCAAACTCATCCGCACTTGGGGACGCTGCTTATTCCTCAGCGCTAATTCGAGGGTTTTCGCGATCAAGTAGACGGTTGCGTCTCGGGTTTCCGAAGGTGTGGATCCCAGTCGCTGGGACATTTCTACCAGGCCAAAAAGCTGCTCGATGTTGTCCAGGTCTATTTGGAATTTTTCGCGAGCCTTCGCTACTTCCCTCTTGAACTTGAAAACCCGATCGAACTGCTCTCGTTCTAACGAATCGAGATCCGAATCAGGATCGTCGAAGAACTCGCGTGCGCGATCAAGAAAATCATGGATGAGTGGAGCGCCCGCGTCTTTAGAGAACCCTGCCCCTAAGATGAAAACATTATGATCGCGAATTTCGGCTGCCATCGGAATAACTCCCACCTATTCGAGCATGGCCAGTGTATCGTAGGCTAAGGGTTGCCGGGCGCCACACCTTTCGCGCTTTTCGAAAGAGCCTGCCCTGAGCAAAGTCGAAAGGTGGGATTCCACTGTCGTGTCAGATCAGCGAAATCCCTCACGTTCCTTTTTCATCACATCCGCGCTGTGTCCACCATCACTGACTCCATTCCTATGCCATGCGAAAATCGTTCCAGATCGTGGGAGCGAAGCGTGTGCCCGCCTCCAGAGGTGGCCAAACGCTTCCGAACAGTCCTTTCAATATCTGTGCCGGAAACAAACGCTCTTTGACATTTTCGATTCCCCAAGCCGGGCTTGACAAACTGATCGGGACGAAACGGGGTCAAAACAACAGGAAACAGATCGAAAACCAGTAAGTCCTTATTCCGGAATACTTTACATGTAAGTCATTATTCTTGAATACTTTGCAAATCTAGCCCGCCAACCCGATGATTCTAATAACGTTAAGAGGGGGGTAGGGGGGGGGTACAGGCACGAACCACTAAACATCGACGCATTTCCGGAGCGGCCATGACCGGGCAAGGGAAATTTATTTCCAAGGACTCGGATCATAAAGGTGCGGCAAGCGCGTGATCGCGACGAAGCCCACTCATCGCAAAGAACGCGATGAGTGGGGCACCCGGCCGAGTAGGGGCCCTTCGACTCCGCGCTGCTACGCTTCGCTCACAGCGCTCCGCTCAGGATGACAGGTTTGGGAGGGCACGACAAAAAGCCCTGTGCACTGGATTGATGATTCTGCGCTCGACGAACTACCATATCCTCATGCCCGTTGACACCGAAACTCCTACATCTTCTTACACCCGCATCCGCGCCCCGCGCGGCGCTACGCTTTCCTGCAAAAGTTGGCAGCAGGAAGCGGCGATGCGCATGTTGATGAACAATCTTGACGAAGATGTTGCCGAGCGGCCTCAGGATCTGGTTGTTTATGGCGGCACGGGCAAGGCGGCTCGCAATTGGGATTGCTATCACGCTATCGTCCGCTCGCTGAAGAATCTGGAGAACGACGAGACGCTGCTGGTGCAGTCGGGGAAGCCGGTGGGCGTTTTCAAAACTCACGAGTACGCGCCGCGCGTGCTGATTGCGAATTCGAATCTCGTCGGTCATTTTTCCAACTGGGAGAAGTTCAACGAACTCGAGCGCGCCGGACTGATGATGTATGGGCAGATGACGGCCGGGTCGTGGATTTACATCGGCTCGCAGGGGATCGTGCAGGGTACCTACGAAACGTTCAACGCGGCGGGCGACAAGCATTTTGGCGGCGATCATTTTTCCGGCGATCTGAGCGGGAAGCTGATCGTCTCGGGCGGCATGGGCGGCATGGGTGGGGCGCAGCCGCTGGCGGCGACCATGACGGGCGCGGCCTTTCTTGGGATTGACGTCGATCCCGAACGCATCAAGAAGCGGCTCAAGACCGGCTACTGCGACTTCCTCGTGACCACGCTGGACGAGGCGCTGCGCATTCTGAAAAATGCCATCCGCAAAAAAGAAAACGTTTCAGTCGGGCTGGTGGGCAATTGCGCGGACATCATTCCGGAACTCGCCGAACGCGGCGTGGTGCCGGACATTCTTACCGATCAGACTTCTGCGCACGATCCGCTGAACGGATATGTGCCTAACGGCATGACGTTCGAAGCGGCGCTGGAGCTGCGCAAGCGCGACCCGCAGACTTATCAGGAGCGGTCGCTCGACGCCATGGCGAAGCACGTGGAAGGCATGCTGCGTCTGCAGAAAATGGGCGCGGTCACGTTCGACTACGGCAACAACATTCGTACCTTCGCGTTCCAGCGCGGCGTGAAGAATGCTTACGACTTTCCGGGATTCGTTCCGGCCTATATCCGTCCGCTGTTTTGCGAGGGTCGCGGGCCGTTTCGTTGGGCGGCGCTCTCGGGCGAAGCTTCGGACATCGCCGTCACCGACGATCTGGTGCTTGAACTTTTTCCGGAGAATCGCAGCCTGCGCCGCTGGATTGAACTGGCCCGCAAGCGCATCAAGTTTCAAGGCCTGCCGGCTCGCATCTGCTGGCTCGGGTATGGCGAGCGCGCGCAGTTCGGGCTGGCCATCAATGAACTGGTGAAGAAGGGTACGATCAAAGCTCCCATCGTGATTGGGCGCGATCACCTGGATTGCGGCTCGGTGGCTTCTCCGTTTCGCGAAACCGAAAGCATGAAAGATGGGTCGGACGCGGTGGCCGACTGGCCCCTGCTGAATGCGCTGGTGAATACGGCAGCGGGCGCGTCTTGGGTTTCGATTCACAACGGCGGCGGCGTGGGCATTGGTTACTCGCTGCATGCGGGACAGGTCACGGTCGCCGACGGCACCGACATGATGACCAAGCGCATCGAGCGCGTGCTGACGACCGATCCCGGCATGGGCGTGATTCGGCACGTGGACGCGGGGTATGACGAGGCTGAGGAATTTGCGAAGCGGAAAGGCGTCAAGGTACCAATGGCGCGACGCCGCGTCCCATGACATACGAATTTCTCCCTGCCTCCGTGTCTGGGTGGTGGGTGTTCTTTCTCCGGAGCAGGAATGCGTAGGCTATCGGCACTTTTGTTGGTCGACATCGGCCAGCTTCTCACCCTGCGCTCGGCGGCAGACGGCCCGCGCCGCGGCGCTTCGCTTTCCGAACTCGGAATTATTCAAGATGCTGCCGTGCTCTGCCTCGGCGGGAAGATTGTTTCGGTTGGCACGACCAAAGACGCGCTACGCGATCCCTGGCTCAAGAAGAATCGCAAGAAGGTCATCGAGATCGACTGTCGCGGGCGCGTGGTCTTACCCGGCTTCGTCGATTCCCATACCCACCCGGTATTCACGCATCCGCGGCTGGTGGATTTTGAGCAGCGGATTTCTGGCGCCAACTACGAAGAGATCGCCGAAGCGGGCGGAGGAATTCGCTCCAGCATTGACGGCGTGCGGAAGGCTAGCAAAACCGCGCTGGCAGAGAAGGTTTCCGAGGTACTGGCAGATTTGGCGCGTCACGGAACCACGACCGTCGAGGCCAAGTCCGGCTACGGCCTCAACCTCGAATCGGAACTGAAGTCGCTCGAAGCCATCCGCGCGGCCTCGCGCGAGTGGCCAGGGACGGTGATTCCCACTTTTCTGGGCGCGCACGTGGTCCCGCCGGAATATCGCGGACGTTCCCGAGAATATGTTGACCTGGTCTGCAACGAAATGATACCGGCAGTCGCGAAGCGCAAAGTCGCCCAATTCGTGGACGTCTTTTGCGATCGCGGAGCCTTCAGCGCCGCGGAAACCGCGCGGGTTTTCACGGCTGCGGAAGAATGCGGTCTCGCCGTCCGCGCACACTTGGGGCAGCTCAACGAAACGCGGCTCGGGCCGCTGCTTCGCTATCGGCCCGCGTCTCTCGATCACATGGACCACGTAAATCATGCCGACCTGCCCGTCCTCGCCCAGACGGACACAGTTGCAACTTTCGTGCCGGGGGCAAATTACTTTCTCGGCTTATCGACATATCCGGATGCGAGGCGGTTCATTGAATCCGGCGTAGCGGTGGCGCTAGCCACGGACTACAATCCAGGTTCTTCGCCAACGCTCAGCATGCCGATGGCGATGTCGCTGGCCTGCACGCATATGAAGATGTCGCCGGCGGAGGCAATCGCAGCGACGACCATCAACGGAGCCTGGGCGCTTCGTTTAGCCGGCCGCAAAGGCAGCGTGGAAGCGGGCAAAGACGCCGACCTGGCCGTGTTTAACGTGAGTGACTATCGCGAGATCCCATATTGGTTTGGAGCAAATCGCTGCGCGTTGACGATTGTGACTGGCGTGCCAAGCAGCCATATCTCCTAATGAAAAGGAATGTGCGAAAGAAAATGCACTACGAAAATTGTTTGCAACGATTTTGAGCGAACGGCACAGGGTTGTTATAATTTAAAAGTTCCGCACGGTCCCAGCGCATCGGCTGTTTTGCTTCGCGGCATCCCGCCCAGTGAGAGCGCCCAGTGCACGGCCAAGTTGGCCGTCAGTAGATGTGCGGACAGGAAGTGGCCAGGTAGCTCAGGTGGTAGAGCGCAGCCCTGAAAAGGCTGGCGTCGGCGGTTCAACTCCGTCCCTGGCCACCATATTTTCAATCGTTTATCGACAAGTTCAATCGTGATCTTCATTTCGCCACCAAGTGTCGGATCTTCCGTTTCGAATTCATCGATTTCCACGACCCGTTTATTCGGCACGAACTCGACGAAGCGGCCGTGGTAAGTGTCCGTGTGCGCGGTGGTTTTGCCGACGCCAGTCGGCGCGTCATAGGCGAGGGAAATTCGGAATTCACCTCCAACACGGGCAGCGAAGGCGTGCACGTGACAGGTCATTCCCATTGGCACTTTCCAGACTGTAATCGCGTGCAACAATCGCAGGGTACGCGACCCTAAATGGGGATGAGGGGAGGCGGTAGGCCCCCCTCGGACTGTTGGCCGCTCGCTTACTGCTTCGTTACCTGTGCGGCCGGTTGCACCGGTGGTGCTTTCGGTTTCGCGGTATGCGCCACGACCGGCTTCGGCTGCCAGAAATCGGGTGCCGCAGCCATCACCTCCTGGGGCATAAAGCTGAGTTCGGCAGAAAATCGGTAGATTGACGAGTCCGTGCCCTCCACCACATCCGCACTCACCTGCAGAAATTTCTTGTAACCCTCTTCGCCCAGGATTTCGCGAGTAGTCGGGTTGTTGTCGAAGCCACCCAGCGAGGGGCGCAGCGAGGTAACGTAGAAGATTGTGCCGTTACCTCCCTCGATTACCTGGGAAACCAGCAGCGGTTGGGTATTCGCAGCCTGTTCACCAGCGGCCTTGACATCTTTCAGGAGAGCTTCAAAATCAGCTACGTGCCCCGGGCGGATACGCACCGCCGTGGTCCGCAGCAATCGAGATTCACCGACGAACTTTACGTAATCCGCTCCCTCGGGCATTTTCCGAGACAAGTCCCGGCGCCGTTTGCGAAGTTCGCTGCGCGAGCTGAGCAGGCAACTATCCCACTCATGCAACATTTTTTCTGCGCCGTCTTGACCGTAGGCCTTGCCTACCGCTCCCAAAAAGGCAGCGGTTGCCTTGTCGGTGTCGGCATAGTCCTTACGGTTGCTGATAAACACATAAGTGTACCCCTGGCCATAGAGGCTCTCCATCGCCAGCCAACGGTCGCCGTTATAGCGGCGATTTGCATCGACCATCTTCTTTGCCAGTGCCTCAAAATCTGCGATCTTTTCCGGTTGCACGTTCGCGATGTACACATCGAGGTAATCGCCCTGGGCGTGGACCGCTACGGGCGCAACCAGACACACAACCACTGCCAGAGCAGAAAAGATTCTCCGCAACATTAACGCCTCCTTCATTTTTTTCAGCCAGAATTTGCTTTTTGACCCCAAGAACGGCTGCCATTTTCCCCTCAATCCCTGTTTGCGTCAATGTGAAAGAATTTTCATCCGCATCGCCCCCGCTTTCTCCGCGAGGTTCGCCGGATAATTGACGAAACCAGGCGATAGCGCAACTTTGTGCTTTTGTCCGCTAGGGAGGCGAAAGGAAAGCGCAAACTTGTGCTAAGGGGATTTTTCGCCAACAACCGCGTGGGCTTCGGCAAGGTCGAATAGGAACTGGCCCTATTTCACGCCGATCTGATCCCAACATGCGTCAGGCCCAAAGGCCCTCACCTAACCTCAATCCCCTACTTGGGAGTCGCCCCGACCTCAATTTCATTTCAACGGCCCTCAATCTGGATTTCGTTTCTGAAATCGATTCTTGTTTTTCCTATAGATCAAGGATCACGGGGCAAGGCGACACTGTCTCGACAACCCGAATTCTTTTCACGCAGCGCTGTGAGTCTCGTCACAGCCAAGGGTGAGCCCAGTGAGGTTGAATAGCGGTGGCGGGCTATGGAATCGCCGATAGGGGCAAAGCGGGCCGAGCGAGGACGGACGATGGAAAACGCGGTCGGTCTAGTCATGACGGGGGGTGGTGCTCGCGGCGCTTATCAAGCCGGTGTTCTCAAGCGCATTGGCGAGCTGAAACGCGCCCGCACACAGGGTAATCCTTTTCCCATCATAGGAGGCGCTTCCGCGGGAGCGATTAATGGCGGCATTCTGGCCACAGATTGCCGCGATTTTGCCTTGGCAACCCAGCGTCTTGCAGAAGCTTGGGCGACTCTCCAGCCTTCCGACATCTTTCACTGCAGTCTCTCGTCCCAGGTGCAAAATTCCCTAACCTGGATATTCGATCTCTCCTTTGGCGCAATTCTGGGGGGAGGCAATGCCCGATCGTTATTAGATGCGACTCCCTTACACCATTTTCTCAATAAGCATCTGGACTGCGACCGGATCCAGGAAAACATCAAGCGCGGGGACCTCTACGCTCTCGCGATTTCCGCGACCAACTATAACTCGGGAAGAAGCTATCTCTTCATCCAGGGAAAAAAGGGCCATCCGATGTGGAAGCGGATCCGGCTGGTGACGGTGGCGACGAAGATCACGGTCGATCACGTTTGCGCGTCCTCGGCCATTCCGATGGTTTTCCAGCCGGTAAAGCTCAAAACCCCGCGTGGGTCCGCCTTCTTCGGCGATGGTTGTTTGCGCCTGCAACAGCCTCTCAGCCCGGTGATCCGCCTGGGGGCGGAGAAGGTTTTCGCGATCGGTGTGCGCTGCGGAAATAAAGAAAGTCAAGAGGAAACCACGGATGAGAGAAACCCTTCCATCGCGCAAGTGATGGGAGTTCTTTTGAACGTTATGTTTCTGGACCATCTTGCAACTGACCTCGAGCACCTTGAACATTTGAATCAGCTGCTCAACGATGGCCACATCAATCAACTTGGGATTGAAGGACATGAAAAGATACGGTCAGTGGGGACCTTTGTCATCACGCCTTCGGTCAATTTATCGGATCTGGCGGAGCAGCACCAGAGAGACATGCCCGCTCTGATCCAGTACTTTGTATCCAGTTTGGGACGAGACGCGGCTTCCTGTGCCGATCTGATGAGTTACCTGCTATTCACGCCCAACTACACGCGAGACCTCATTGAGATTGGTTACCTTGACGCCAGCGAACGAATCGAGGAAATCGAAGAATTTCTCTATTCTTCCCAGGAGGGGGACGCTGAAAACCCATTGGCCAGTGTAAGCGCCGGGAACTTGTCCAAGGCAGGCTCGGCAGCGAAACGGACGGGAAACTCGGTCAGATCCCGCGGCTAATCATCTGCCCGAATGCGCCCGAATGCGACCGTCACTTCCCGATGCGACATAGATCACTGACAAACGTGCGCCGCCAGGGTGAAAATGTTTGTGCCTGGCGTTCACGACGGGAAGTCGGCGTGAAGATATTCCTAATGACAGCTCA
>JBEKWL010000048.1:0-20432 GCA_049513095.1 Terriglobales bacterium | reverse complement strand
CCTTTTTCTCCCCGTTTAACGAAGCGGCCAAGCGAGTTCCATGTCCGAAGTCCGGCAACGTTGGTAGCATCGGGCTTCTGGCGTGCGATGAGCATGATGTTGCCGAAGCTGTAGGTGTGAAACTTCGCCATGGCTCCGAGGTATGTGGTGAGCACTTCACTGTGACCGGACTCCAAAGCTGCGACGAGAAAATCCACGGCCTCTTTCGTTCGTGTGTTGACTTCTTCTAATTTCATGTTTTTTCCCTTTCTGCCGTTTCCGGCTTGTTTCTTTCTTCACTTGAGCGGCAGCGGGAAGAAACAAGCCGGAAACGGTGAAAGGGACGGAACGGAGACCGAAGGAGGGTGGCAGGGGGTGAGTGAAAGCGCGGTGAGTGCCAAACCGCTTTTGTTTTATGGTTTGGCGCGAAACCGGCGCAGTCCGAAACGCGCGTCCGAGCCGCGGCCAAGCGGCGGCCCACCCGGAAGAGGGCGCAGTGGAGGGAAGATGGCGTAGCTTACCGCTGAACTTAAATGGGGTTGTCGCTGGTCAGTTGGAGGTGTTTCGGTCGAGGCTAGAAATGTCTGCTCCAATAAGATGTAATTGATATGAGATCCCTGCGTCGTTAGTAGATTAGAAATAGGCGCGGATCAGGGACGATGTTCCGTAAATGAAGAACTCGATGAAAGGCGTTGTCGAGAGGCCGGATGATAATGGTCATGTGGTGAGTCACGGAACAAGCCCAGCAGCGAGCGGACCGGCAGGAAGCCTCTTTGAGGGCCAGGTCGGTGCTTTCTTCCTGCTGTCTCTGCTCGTGCGCGCGGAACCGCGCGGGCTGCCGGGAACGACCATTGATCGCATCGAATTTCAAAGGGCGCCCGAAGGTCACCCGCTGGATGATGTCATCGTCCATGCGCATGACGCGCAGGGAAAGCCCGCTGTCCTTGAGATTCAGGTCAAGAAAGGCATCACTTTCGCGCCCACCGACCCGATATTCCGTTCCGTCGTCGGCCAGATCGTGCAGGCATCGCGCAAACCGGAGTTTCTGACCAGCCGTTATGAACTGGCAATCGCGATTTCCAAAACATCTCACAAAATTGATGGGGCCTATCAGGATGTCCTGACGTGGGCGCGAGAGTTGGGCGATGCCGCAACTTTCATGAAGCGGATCAATCGCCCTGGCTCAGCCAATGACGACATGCGCACATTTGTGAACACTTTCAGGTCGCACCTTCGTGATGAGGGGACCGCGCACGATGACGAGTCGGTTTGGCGCCTGCTGCGCAGACTTCAGATTTTTGTTTTCGATTTCACGGCTACGGGATCGAACTCGGAGGAACTGGCAGAAGAGCGTTGCGTTCGCGCGCTTCATCCTGACGACGCGTCGCGCGCCGGCGAACTGTGGACATTCCTGACGGAACTTGCCATAAGAATCGCCGCGGGCGGCGGCGACCGCACCCGCGATGGCGTGATCCCGGATCTTCAGCAAAAGAACTTTCGCCTTGCCGCTGACCGGCACACTTTCTCCGCGCGCATGGCCTTAGCTGAAGCGTCGCGAAATGCCCTTTCCGACATCGGCGACCGCGTGAGTGGGGCGATGCTGACACGGCATGAGCGAGTCGGGTCCGTTCGGGCAGCACTCGACTCGGGGCGATATGTAGAGATTCGTGGCGATGCCGGCGTCGGAAAATCAGGAGTGCTGAAACACATCGCCGAGCAAATCTCCGGCGAGTCGCAGGTCATTGTTCTGAGCCCAGGCCGCACAGTCCCGAGAGGCTGGCTCGCGATGAGAGGTGTGCTCGGCTTCGACGGCACGGCACGCGATCTCCTTTCGGACCTCGCCGGCGACGGCGGGTGCGTATTGTTCCTGGACAACCTGGATTTTTTTGATGACGAAGAGCGACTGACTGCGATCGATCTTGTCCGGGAAGCAGCCAAAATCCCCGGCATGTCGGTCATTGCTACCGCCCGCCGTGATTTCGGCGTCGCGGAACCAAGCTGGCTGCCAGCGGATGTCATTGGTCAACTGGGGCGGGCCGAACCCGTCGTCATCGACGAGCTTTCAGAAGCTGAAACCGAAGAGTTACGGCACGCCGCTCCGCAACTGCGGGCGCTGTTGGCCGACAACCATCCGGCGCGTCAGGTTGCGCGCAACCTCTTTCGCCTGTCCCGTCTGGCCAGCCTTCCTTCCGATGCGCCGATCGTCCGCACTGAAGTCGAGATGGCTGAGCAATGGTGGGAAACGGCGGACGGAAAGAAAGACGAGAACCATCGCGATCGCGCGCGGGTGCTCAGGGCGCTCGCGGAGCAAGCGCTTACCAGCGCGGGCCCGCTTGATGTCAGTGGCCTTCCGACCCCGGCAGTGGACGCGCTTGTGGCTAGCCAGACCTTGCGCGATCTCGGAAATGACCGCGTGACGTTCCGCCACGATGTCCTGCGGGAGTGGGCAATCGCCAATCTCCTCATCGCTAATCCTGCGATTATCGAAAAGCTTCCCCTCGATCGGTCGGCACCCGCGACTCTGGCGAGGGGAACGGAACTTGCGGCGCGGATGACTATCGAGCACGCGGCCGACAGCGCTCGCTGGAAATCTTTCATCGATGTTCTGAGTAAAGAGGGAAATCACGGTTCTTGGCGACGGTCAGCCCTGCTTGCCCTCGTGCGCTCTGAAATCGGCCAGGATCTGTTAAACCGAGCTTCGGGCCACTTGCTTGACAACAAGGCGCAACTGCTTCGCGAGCTTATCCGGCTGGTAATGGCGGTTGACGTTGAGCCCGGCATGAAATGGTTTTCCGCCCTTGGGTTCGATCCAAAAGTGATTCCCGTGAGCCTCAACGTTCCGAAAGGGCCATCCTGGAGCCGCCTCATACTCTGGCTGCTCGCTCTTGGAGAATCCTTGCCGGCGGCGGCGATCCCCGATGTCGTGGATCTCTATAGCGCATGGTCTATGGGGATGCTCGGTCAAGACCCGGTTACTCCGTTACTAGTGCGATGGCTTTATCGGTGGCTTACGGAAATTGAGACTGCGAACGAGGTTTTGAGCGTTCGAGGCGAGCGGAGGCCGTTCAACGGTGAACTGACCCATGACCAACTCAGCGCGCTGGCGGGCGATCTCAGGACAGGCTTTCTCGCCTTCTGTAATCGCACCCCGCAGCTTGCTCAGCAATATTTGCAGTCGTTGAGAACGCGCCAGCACAGCGAGCACACGCTAGAGGGAATCCTGAAATTCCGCGGCGCACTTGCGCAGGCGGCGCCGAAGGAATTGGCGGAGACCACAGTCGAAGTCCTTATTCCGAAAGACGAGGATGACGATGAAGGCCCAAGCCGCCCCCTCCGTGACGCTTTCGGATATCACGATTCAGATTTTGTTCCGGCATCGCCTTCGCAAGGGCCATTCCTGGAGTTGCTCATTCACGCTCCAGAACACGGCCTGAAGCTCATAAGGCAACTCATCGATCACGCGATTTCATTCAAGAGTGGAGGGCGGGATTTTGGCGCCAACGCAATAACGATCCCTTCTCTGGACGGCAGCGAAAGAATTTTCCCGTGGATTCAATCCTACAATTGGTCGCGGGATGTGGGGTCAGGACCGGCCGTTGCGGCGTGTGCCCTGATGGCCCTGGAAGCCTGGGGCCATCGCCGAATCGAAGCCGGAGAGCCCCTCGATAAAGTACTTGCCGACGTTATTGCGTCTGCAAACCCGCCCGCAGCCTACTTGCTCGTAGCGGTCGACTTGCTTTTATCTCATTGGCCGGAGTCGCGCGTGGCAGCGATACCGCTGCTCGCCTGTCCCGAGCTCCTCTGCCTTGATCGCCAGAGAACGGATCACGACAACATGGAAATTCCTGATTTTTTCGGCCTTAAGGCCCTTCAAAAGGAGCCTGTCGGGGCAGCTAGTCTCGACAGCCTGAAAGCGCGGGCCTCCCGACGCATGACACTCGCTCAACTCCTTGAAAAATACGGGCAGGATGAGTCGGCGGAAAACCGGAATTTGCTCACCGAACTACTGCGGCGTGCAGCTTCACGGCTGGGTCCGCCAAAAGAGCGATCAGATTTGCGAGATCCCAAATTCATGGCGATACACGCTCTGAATCTCGTCGATCCAAAGAACTGGCAGAAGAAATCCGCGCAAACCGAAAATGGAGCTACAGAGGTTTGGGATTACGTTTCCCCCGCAACAGAAAGCCAGCATCTTCAAGCCTTGCAGGACGATGTGTTTCGCGAGCGACAGGCAAGCGAGGCCATGCGGTCGTATGTCAGGATCGCCTTGAATGATCCAAGTCGATCATCACCGGCGTTCGCCGCGGCAGCAATCGCCTGGGCGCAAAAGGCGGCCACTGGACCTGAGGACATAGATGACGAGCGGAACTGGATTCGCAAGGACGCCATTGTCATCGCAGCAATGATCGCCGCGCGGGACGGCAGCGCTGAGTTGATCGCCAAACACGCCATCTGGATGCGCGAGACTTTCATCCGCGCCCTGAAAGGCAAGCATGATCCTGTTTTCAGTGTGCAGTCCGGACTGCAATTCAACCCGATTGCCATCGCTTTCGTTGGGATGGTCCTGCTGCTGAGGAACCGCTTTGACATAGAGGATGTCCGCACTGTGCTCGAAGCTGCAGGCAGCGAGAGCCCCGCTGCCGCGCATGGTTTTGTAGCCACAGCCGGACTGCTGGCGAATATCGACGAACGTTTGCCGCGATCTGTGCTTCGCTGCGCCTTCGTGGCATGCGCCGAGCCGCGCCAGCACTGGAGGGAGGCGGAAACGGATTTTATGGCGCGTGCCGAGAGTTACCGTCAGAGAGTCGGAGGCGCCATTGTCACGGAGTTGGCCTGGTTAACCGGCAAGCAGGACGAACCGGAATGGCCGCCGTTTCCGCCCAATCCGGCCAATCCCCGGCATCGCTATCTTTCAAAGCGAGGACGCCGGAAGGAGCCCGTCGAGCAGTCTCCTGAACCGGACCTGTACGCCGATCATCAGGCTGCGGCCCTATGGTTGGGAGGCGCGGCGAGCCTCTTCGATGTGGCCAAGCACCCATGGCTGCGCGCCATCGTAAAGGCGTACGGCGAATGGACGTTTGTCGCGAATGGATCGGAATTGGAGGAGAACGAGGACACAGACGGCGGTCCGACAGAATGGAACAATGCCTTTTTTAAACTCTTGGCTTATTGTCTACCCGGTCTGACATCGGCCCAAGTTGAAGAAGTCGCGCTCGCACCCATTACCGGCTTGCCGGACGAAGCATTCTTCGATGTCGCGCGCGCGTTCCTGCGAGACGTAGACGGCGTCTATTTCAACGATTTCACTTTGCAGGACACCCAGGCCGTGCTGGTACGAACCGCGCTGTTGAAGAGAATCGCGACTACGACGGCCTGGAACCGCCATGTTCGCGAGCGGTCAACGTCGACCGAAATCCACTTCGGGCCGGCAATGGCGGTGGTTCTATTTAACGATTACTGGGGCTTCCAGCCGCCAAAGTGCTATCTGAACCCGAAGGGCATCGATCATCTAGACCCGTTTCTCCCGCTGTTGAAGGAAATCGCGGAAAGCGCCCAGTTCTTGCTGGCGGTTATCGTCCTGCTCAACCTTCTTGAAGTGGCGCCGCGGGCGTCACATCTGCCGATGATCATCGCGGCGGCCAAGGGCTGGCTGGCCGCCCATCCGGACAACAAGGAGTTCTGGACTGATCAGGGCATCGGACGCCGGCTCTGTTCATTGATGGAGGCGATTCTCACCTCCGATCCGAAACCGTTCGCGTCGGATCAGCCGCTCAGGAAAGATATCGATGGCTTGTTGGGCGGCCTGGTGCGCATGGGCGTCGCGGAGGCTCATCGGTTGGAGGAAAGTCTCCGGTTAGCCACGAACTAGACGTTATGTTTAGCCAAGATTTCTATTACATCTTTCGGATGCCGAGAAACGTCCGCCGTCCACTCGCCGAAACCTCCGTGCCCATTGACCGCCCTCACCCACTCGGACAGGAACTCCCGCTTCGTTTGCTGTTGCTGGTCGTCCTGACCCTTTACTTCCAAAATCAGCGTTTTGCTGTTCGTGAGCCGCACTAGATAATCTGGCCGGAATTTGTGAATGATCCCTTTGAACGAGTACGTGATCTCAAAACCAATGTGATCGTTTTTCACCCAAGCGCGCACGTTCTGATTGCGATCAAGCTCAAGAGACTCATTGGCCTCCCATCGGCTGTCGTAAACGCACATATTTATGTGTGAACGTTTGGTGTGCTCGCATGCCTTGCCGCTGTACCAGGGCAGCATGTCGCCGGTTGAGCGGATGGGTCGCTCTGTGTCGAACACCGGTTCGAGGGTTAGAGCGTTCTCAAATCGAATCGCTTCCCAAATGTGCTGCACAATTTTGGTCATGTTCAGAGTGATGACAATCCTTCTCCGTTTATCATCCTCATTGAACAGCGGTGGATCGACCACTACCCTTCCGCTCTCAATGTAACGCTCCACCAAGCGAACCAGTTGGGCAAGAAGGTATTCCCGGCTGCCTTTCCAGGTCGGAGCCATCAGGTCGTAAACCTCGCTCGCAGTTTCAAAGACGATCCGCTGCATTCTGAAACGTCGTGCCAGTTCCTCCAGATGAATTTCCTTCAACTTGGTGAAATCTGGCTTTCCGTCGATCATTGGCGCCAACTCTGCGATCATCGGTGTCTGGTAGGCGTCCAGCACGAGTCGCTTCACCTTATCGGTATCCAGGGTTAGCTGCGGCCGGTATTCGTGGTCGATCCGGATCACGTTGGGCCAGGTCATCTCATACTGTGCACGTCGGTCTGCGATAGGCTCAATTCTGGTCTTGCCTGTGGCCGGTGGTGGTGGCGGAGCATCGGCGCTACCCTCGTGCGGAAGAAACGTGAACGGAACGCCAAATATGTTGACGTACTCCGGTTGAAACAAGCCGGTCTCGGGATTAACCTCATACGAAGTTCTGCGCAGGCCGCGACCCACTACCTGCTCGCACAAAAGCTGGGACGTGAATGCCCGCAGTCCCATGATGTGTGTGACGGTCTTGGCATCCCAGCCTTCTGAAAGCATCCCCACGGAAATCACGTTCTGAATTTGCTCACCGGGCTGGCCCTCGCGTCCAATCGTATCCACTGTTTTGCGCAGCAACTCGGCGCGGTCCTTCTTCGTGAGCTTCTTTTTCGGCCCGGTGCCGTTTTCTTCCGCGCTATCCTCACCAGCTTCTTCGTCTGCTTCGTCAACAGCAGCGGCCTCAACTAGGATCTCGGCAGGTTCCTCCTGCGCTTCGGCTTCGTCTAGCACCTTGGAATCAATATGGAGGATTTTGTCAGGGTCACAGAGCTCCTCAATGCGAATCCTTTTGTGCTCGAATGCATATTGCACACGCGCCGCCGTATGCGTTAGGTTGGCCACGGTAATCATCACAGGCGGCGTCTTGATGTTTCCTTCTTTCCACGCCTTCGCCGTTTCCAGCCAGTCCTTCCCCAGGAAGTAGTAGCCCTTGCCGACGAGATCAGGAAGCGGAGTGTGTGGCTCCGCTTTGCGATTCAGGTCGGGCTTTACTTCCAAGTCGGTATAGATGTGGTAGAACTTCGACTTGTATTTGCTATTCAGTTCGCCGTCATCCCGCACCACCACGCGTGGCGTTTTCACCAGTCCCGATTCAATCGCATCGTTCAAGCCGAAGTCGCTTACAATCCATCCGAAGAGCGTCTCCTCGCCGCTCTTGCGTCCGGTAGGGGCGAACGGAGTCGCCGTCAGGTCGTAACACGTCAGAATTCCGCGCGCGCGGTGAATGCGGTCCAGGCCGCCGACCCATTTTGTGGCTTCCTTCAGTTCGTCTTTGGAAATCCCTGCAATCTTTACCTTCGGTGGCACGCGCCAAGCGTGGTGGGCCTCGTCATTGATGACAAGTAGGTTCTCTGCGGAATGCATCTCGCCCAGTACTTCGCGGACGTACGCTTCGTCGCTGAGCGCTCCGCGTTTGTCCACGCTGCGTCTTTTGCTGATCTGCTCCTCGCTGTCCCAATCCAGCTTGTGCCAGTTGCGCACCTGCACCCGGCAAGTCTGCCCCTGGCGCAGCTTGTCTTCCAAACCCGGCGGGATGATCTGGAACTCCTGGTAGTAGTTTCCCGCGCTGGCGGGCACCAGCACCTCCAGCCGATTCTTGACTGTCAGGCCCGGCGCGATCACCAGAATGTTCTTGGAAAAGCGTTTGTCTTGCGGATAGGTGACTTTGTTGAGCACATTCCACGCGATGAGCATCGACATGAGGATGGTCTTCCCCGAGCCGGTGGCCATTTTCGAGCACAAGCGGGTAAACTCGCCTCCGTCCCCAGGGACCCTGATCCCGACGCGGTCTGACTCCGGAGCCTCGGCTAGCCACATCAGTGTCTCAATCGCTTCAAGCTGGCAGAAAAAAAATCGTCGGCTGCCCTCCCGCTGTTCGAGGTCTCGCCAGTGCTTCAGCAGACGCCTGGTGATGCCGGTTGCTGCGGGATAATCGGCGCTTCGCCAGGCATCCACGCGTGGACGAATCTTGTTCACCAGGGGCAACTCAACGAACTCGCCGGGATCATCAAAGGATTTGGAAGCGTCTGAAGCGCGCACGTATCCTGCGGGGCGACGACCCAGTTCACGGGTAAATCGGCGGGTCTCGCGATTGTATTTCCAATGTTCGTTCGGCTCTTCGTAGGGCGAGGTGATGATGAGCTGGTCGATGGTTGTTGAAGTCGCTTGCATCGCCATTACTTCACCTCGACGACTTTTAGGCTCTCAATCCCTCGGTCGTCGATCACTTTGACTGCCACATAGGTGCCAGGCTCAAACGGCAACGAAACGGTACCGCGATAGGTTTCGATCAAATCGGGATCTATTTCAGCTTTTAGATTCTTAGCAAGCCGAGCCCATCCCCCGTCAGCATCGGCCATGGGAAAGAACACCTGCCGCGGATACAGGCTGCGTCCGTCGTAATCTGTATCCAGCAGCCAAATAGCAATCTTGGATATATCGCCTGAATCGATAGTTCCGGTTCGGGTGTTGTAGTAGTCGAAACCTTTGACCTCGATTTCCCATTTGTCTTTGTGATCACCCTTGGCAATCTGTCGCAAATCGACATCGGGCCGCCCGACGAGCCAGAAGCTCTGGTTCGAGGTTCGCTTCTTTTTGAGATCCTCCGTAAGAAGGTCGGCGTTCATCTGGGCTGTGAGGAATGTCATGCCCGTTTTTTCCTTGGTCAAGCCGTCAATGTCCTTGGCAGCCTGAGGGTCAAATTCAAACGCGGCGAATACGATGATTGCGGGCCTAGGAATCAATGTTCTAGCTTCTTGCCAGGCATCTTCGACTTGCCTGTTATCAAGTAGGCTGTGTTCCGGGCCGAAGGAAATCACAACGCGTTCTGGCTTTACTCCCTTAGTCTCGGCATCGGCGTGCAGCCAGCGGGTGCCGACAAGCGGTTCGACACGAGAAAAAGTAATGTGCTGCCCGCCCTTGCCTCGAAGACCAGTTTTCATTAGTTCGTCGCGCCATTCGCTGTGACGAAGCGTAGGACCAGAACGGGTGATCGAAGCGTCAGCAGCCAATGGTGGACTTTCAATCTCGTCGAGAGACTTGACCGTGGGCGCGGGCACGGCCTCCACTGTGAAGGGCCCCGTGACTCGCACCCTGCTTTTGTCGATGTAGGGCTGGTCGTAGAGAGTTTCCTGATCCGCGTAGCGAGCGATCGCCATGTCAATCTGCTCCGGCGTCATGCCTTCACGAATCTCAGGATTGTTGGCGATGGATTTCAGCATGACATGCGGCACGGTCTTGTATCGGAAACCGCTAGCTATGCCCTCTTCCGGATGAGCAAGCTCGTAATAATCGAAGTTCGCAGCCATTAGACGCTGCTTGGCAAGCGTGACGGCGACGCGGGAGGTGTCACAGGTGATCCAGCGACGTCCCCATTGCTCGGCGACATAGGCCGTTGTGCCCGAGCCGCAAGTTGGGTCCAAGACGAGATCGCCAGGATCAGTTGACATGAGGATGCAGCGCTGAAGGATCTTAGCGACGGTCTGCACTACGTAATAACGCTGTTCGGCATATCCTCCTGTGAGCGTGTCAGTCCAGATATTGCTTAATGGCCTGTACGGAAAGTCGGACGCGAACCGCCGGTAAGACAGTGTCTCTCCATACGCCTCAAGGCGATCCACACTCCGCAATTTTTCAAGGCCATTCAAGTCGGTCTTGAACGTACCCTTGCCGGGCGAATACGCTCGCCCCATGAAAGAAAACGATCTAACGTCGCCCTCCTGAGCCGGTCGCTGGCTTGTAAGATTGTCTCGTCTATAAACTTGTGAGCCCTCGGGCAGCCGAGACCAATCCTCTCGTTCCTCCTGAGACATCCTTCTGCAAGTTGCATCTCTCAAGCGCACGAAGTCGTAGTTAACCCAACCCTCCCCAGCCCGTGAAAGAAATAGCGACCTTGACTTGAATACCAGTGCATTTTTCCCGTACCAAATGAGATAGTCTGCAACGGCAGAGATGAGACCGCCTGACGCACTCGTTGTTTTTTGAACTGCAATGAGAGCAATAAAGTTCTTGCGGTCAAACGTCTCATCCATGATGTCTCGAACGTAATGCAAGTTTTCGTCGGAGATTTGCACGATGAGTGAACCGGATTCATGCAATAGCTCTCGCGCCAGCAATATTCGGTCGCGAAGATACGTCAGATAAGAGTGCACTCCCAATTCCCAGGTGTCGCGGAAAGCTCGAATCATTTCTGGCTCTTGCGTCAAGTCCTCATCTTTCCCATCTTTCACATCGCGTCTGTTTACAAAGGGCTGGAAATTCGACCCGTATTTAACTCCGTATGGCGGATCGATGTAGACCATTTGCACCTGGCCCGCCATGCCCTCCTTTTCGATCAGGGAGTTCATTACCAAGAGAGAATCGCCTGCAATCAGGCGGTTCGACCAGCCGTGGGCATGCCGGTAGAAGTCGATGGCCTCGCGAAGCGGTGGGTTTTCTTCCCGGCGCTCGAAGAGTGATGGTTGTACTGGCAAAGGATTGCCGTTGCGCTTACGAACGGCGTCCATGATCGTGTGGGGATCGATCCGCTCATGCACGTGCAATGAAACTGTCGGTACTTCAAACGAGCCGTGCTCCTTCTTGCCCGCCCACACCAACTGTGGATCAAGATGCGGATCGTAATCTAGTTCCTGGCGCGGCTTCACCGAAGGCACGGGTGTGATGTAGTCGTAGGTCTTGTGCGTCGGCGCAACCGGATCGGTTTCCGGTGTCACCAACCCAACTGGAGGGTTGTTGATTCGCTTCTTGTCGCGGTGCTCATAGCGCTCTATCGGGCGCTTGGGCGGCTTGCCGCCGCTCGTCTTCCCTCGCGGCATCTCTTGTTACCTCTTCGCGTGAACAGTGTTTGGGGGAACGCTGAATTCTAAGCTGCGAGAGTGCCAAAAGCCAGTGACAGGCATTGTCCTTGAAGGGCTTGAAACGCGCACGCGGTGGTGCGTCAGTTTGTCCTTACTCAATGATCGCGGAGTTCGAAGAAGTATCCGCCTTGGTTTTACTCCAACCCTGTTTTGGAGTCCAAGAACGAATCTCGGCTTTTGTGAGAGAGTCGCCGGAGATACATGTCAAGAGGAAAACGCGAAGGGTGGCACCGACTTCTTCAAGAGATGGGGCCTCGTCTCCAGGATTCAGGCGGCTCACGAAAGCTCGCCATTGCCGCTTTTTTTGTGGATCGTTCAGGAAGTCGTCAGTTAGTGCAAACGGGAGACTTGTGGGAATAGCTGAGCCGCGCCTTTCAAACGAAGCGAGGATCGCCTTACGCAACGACGCCATATCGAATGTCCAGGTGTTCGCCATAAGCCAGACGTCGTAGAAGTCCTTCATGCGGCTGTTGCGAATATCGAGCACGACCATTGCATGGAATTTCTCAGCGATGGCTGCTTCTCGGGGATACGCACGAATGAGAGGTGCTTCCATGGGCAGGAGGACAGGAAAAGAAGCAAGTTCGGGTTCGGGGTAGACAGCATCGCCAAATCCGATGTCGATCTGCATCGGAATCCGGGCTCCGGCCAACTCGGCCTGGAGCTTGATGCGCACGCCATCGTACTCGTCATCCTCTTTGATTCTTGTGCCTTCGACCGACTCGCTGTCGAAGACAATGCCGTCTTCGTCCTGAATTTTGCAGATCGCCCGAATAGTCGTTTCAACTTCTCCGACGGCGGAGGATTTTCCCTGTCCGAGTAGATCCAGGTCCTTTGTGGGCCGGTGAGTGTGGCCTGTCCACAGCGTAAAGAGTGTGGCTCCCTTGAGGGCAAATTTGTCCCGACATGGCGACTGGCCCAGGCGATACAAGAAGCGTTCAATGGCGTATCTGCCAAGCACCCGTTGGTAGTCCTCACCTTTGCTCTGCGCGAGCGAAAGCAGACGCGCGCGGATGGATGCTGCTGTGTTCTTGCGTGGCTCACGTGTCACAGCGTCTCCATATAGGGGCGAATGACATTGCTAACCCGGCAGATTTTGGCGTAGCGGTAGACTTCATTGATGCTGGCCTTTTTCTGGCGAAGACAATCCTTTAGGGCTTCGATTGCTACATCGAGTCCGATTTTGTTCCGAAATTTGAAACAGTCGGCGACGGTCTTCGCGGCTGAATAGACGCGGACTGGAACGCCCTCTACCTGATGATTTTCGATTCCCTCGGTCAGCGATGGTCCAGACAGACGAACGATCCTGAGTGAAGGCGAAGGGAGCACAGGCTTTCTTGCTCCCTTACGGAGAGCGATCCAAACAGAAGGAGGGCTCTGGGTCGTGATCTCGTGAAAGGCAAGCGCAGAAAGCAGGCAAACAACAGCTTCCGGCACACGTTTCGCCACTTCAGCGTAAGAGTGGCGTTCCGTAACGTTAGCGTCTGGCACGGTGTAAATTCCACGTCCGGAGCGATTGAGCTTTCCCTGGCGGTGGAGACGAATAAGGTACTCCCGCGGTAGGCCGATGGCCTCGATATCGCGGGGCCTAACCATTCCGTGTTTGCCGATGTACTGCATAATCTTTTGAAGAGGCTTTGCCATAGTTGATGTCTCAATACGTCATTACTTAATCATATCTAATGACGTTTTGCAACACCCTACGGTATTGCCTCAAATACCCTGCCCCAGACTGATATCTGTCATCGCGTTAGCTGTCGAGTGAGAAAACTCAACAGCAGAACTTTTGGAAACCTCGCCACTCAGTCTTTGCCCAAGTTCGGTAGCGTCATTGGTGTAGATTTTAGCGTCGAGGCTGGCGCGCGAGATGGAGACGTAGCCGAAGCGGGAGTTGAGCAGGTCCGGGTGAACGCTGGTATCGGCGTGAATGAGAACGCGTTCGGCGGTGAGGCCCTGGGAGCTGTGACTGGTGACGGCATAGCCGTGGTCGAAATGACGATGTTCGCTGGCGTTGAATTGGACCTGGCGGTTGTCGTCGAGGCGTGCAGAGAGCCGACCATCGGGATGGATCGCCTCGATGACGGCGAGGTCGCGATTGGCAACGCGAAGCGATTTGTCGGGCGCTGTGAACTGGATGCGGTCGCCCACGGAGAACTCGCGCTCGATCTCTCTGTAGACGCTGACGCCTGTGAGACGGCGGGGATCGTAGGTGGCAAGCTCTTGGTTCGCTTTCTCGACCGTGAGCTGGTTTGCGGCTGGGTTGATCGCGACGACCGATGCGTAGGCGGCAGCTCCGATTCCGATGGCTTTGCTGCCACGTGTGTAGCGAACTACGTCGTCGATCTCATAGTGGCTGGCCCATGATCGTTCGGCTCCCGTCATGTCCTGACGCTGAACCAGGACGCGAAAAGTATGATCTTCCGGCGCAAGGCTTCCATTGGCCTTCAACTCCTGGCGAACAGCGACGTTCAGCTCGCGGCGGGAAGCATTGTCCGGTGAGACGATGAGAGTGTTTTCGGGCGATTCGACGTAGCTTTTGGCGATAGCACGGACGCGCTCTTCTGCGTTGGGGATTTCCTTTACACGGCCCTGCTGTTGGAGTATGTCGAGCGCAGCGGAGACTTGGCCGGTCGCCAGCAGCTCGACGGCAGATTTCAGAGCCGGGTCTTTCTGCCGAACGATCTCATCCAGTCTGGCTGTGCGCATTCCGGCTTCCTGCAGTTGCTCGAAAGGGCGGCCCGCTTCGACGCCCTGATGCTGGCGGATATCGCCGATCAGAAGCACGCGGTCATTGGGACCAAGCCGGGCAAGGAACTCGCGCATCTGGTTCGTGCTGGCAAGGCTCGATTCATCTACCAGATAGAAGTGCTTTCGTTCTGCTAGGTCTGGATTCGCGGTGCGGGCGAGGAAGCCTTGCAGGGTTCCAGCCTCGATGCCTGCCTCATTCAGTTGACGTGCAGCGCGGGAGGTCGGGGCGAAACCCTCGACCTGCCCCTGCGTTTCTGCGGCGCTGCGGATGACCGTGAGCGTGGTTGTCTTGCCCGCGCCGGCAAAGCCTTGGATTCCTTGGATGCGGTCCGGCGAGCTGAGCACATCCTCGACCACGCTCTTTTGCGCCCGGTTGAGATGCGGGTGCTGGTCGGCGACGGTGATGGCTTGCGGACGCGAAAGAACTGGCTCGACATGGTTTTGTCCCTCACGCATCCGGCGGAGAATTTCATGTTCGGCTGCGATGGTTTTGGCGGTGGTGAACTGACGACCTGGAATGCTCTGATTGCGCTCGACGATTTGAAATTCCCCGGAAGCCAAGCGGGCGTCAAGGTTGGCGCAGACTTGGGCATGGGTAATCTCCCCCATGCCGCGACGAAGCCCGTCGCGGATCAGCGCACGTTCATCCACAACCGCCTCGCGCTCGAAGTTCTTGTCGCGGGAAAAGGTGAGAGATTCTTGAACACGCTCAAACGAGTTGACGGGCTGGTGGTGGTGGTGAGACCGTTCACGCGCTGCGCGTACAACCGCCTCGGCTTGGTGGCCAAAGTCTGCCGCTAGCTTCCGGTGCGCGGCCATCACTTCACCCGGCGAATGGATCTCCTTGCGGTCCCGCGTGGAGTGCGCAGCGATCTCGGCAGCTTCCTTGCCGGAGCGGCCTGTACGTTCGAGGTACTCACGAATCTGTTGGCTCCGAGGACTCGATGCGTCGAGGTATTCCTGCGTGTAACCCTTAATCTCCGGTGCGCCGCTTCTGCCTGCCGTGATCTCGTAGCCGAATTGGCGTAGTCGGTAGGTCAGCTCGGATTGATAGATGGCCGTGGCAAATTGCTGCGAGGCGAAAAGGCTCTGCGGCTGGATGGCGCGAGGCTGGCCGCCGTCGCGCTCGGTGACGTTGAAGACCACCGCATGGGTATGGAGTTGTGGCGCGACATAGCCATCGACCGGGCGGGCGGTATCGTGCTCGAACTTGGCGGAGATAAACCTGCCCGTGGTCTCGGGCGGATGATTGCCGCCGATGCGGGCTTGCGTGTAGTGTTCGAGCTGGTCGAGGGCAACGCGGACGCTCTCCCGGTGCGCTTCGCGGACACGCTCATCGCCGCCGACGAGGGCGGTGAGCGAGACAGATTTGGGCGCGGAAAAGGTTGCATCCCACCCTGCGCGGTGCTCCATCGTCTTGACGGTCTTGCCGTCGGCATCCTGATATTCATACGACGCTCGTTGTCGGACAAGCTGCTCGCCGGTCTGTGGATGCTGGCCCTGGCTAAGTTTCGCGAAGTCCTCGGCAGAGACCATTCCGGCAAGACCGAATTGTCCGGCCAGACGGCCTTGCCACTCGCCGGCGATCACGCCGCGTTGCGACCAATAGTTCTGCTCCTTCGCGGTGAACTCCCTCTGGTGGTAGCTCTGCGCCTGGCCTGCGGAGAGTGGCTTTGAGATGGTGAGCATGACCGCCTACTCCACTTGGTTTCCGGGAGGTTGAAGCGCATATTCGGGGCTGAGAAGATTGCCCTGTATCTCTTCTGGTTCTGCGGGGAGCGGTGTACTCGGCATAATCAAGTCGTCCATCTTCCGCTCATCGAAACCGGGGCTCTTCTCTTCGAGCGCAATGAACGGAAACGAGAAGCGCGCGACATGGTTGCCATATTTGAGGAAGCCGCGCAGGTCGTCGAGGCCGGAAACCTCAGAAGGCAGGACGAGCGGCTCGGTCTGCCGGTCGAGCGCGAAGTTGCGCCCCGCGCGTGAACCCTCGTAGTGGGTTTCGCGAAGCCGCTCGATTTCAATCTCGCCGATGGCTTCGCTGACCCATTTGGCAGCCCGAGGCTCCGTGGTGCGAAGGAAAATCTTCGTCGCGGGCTGCGAGAGCATGGCCTCGGCGTCTTCACCGTAGCGAGCTTGCATCTGACTGCGCCCCTGAAAGCCAAGGATGACCGGGTTCTGTGATTTGCGATTCTCGGTAATGGCGGTATGAAGCTGCGGGAGTCGCTGCAGGCTGGCCAACTCGTCGATGACGAACCAAACAGGTTTCTGGTCAGGCATGGGCTCGTTCAAGAGGCGCAGAACGAGTGTGTCAATCCACAGACTGATGAGCGGGCGAAGCGCCTCACGCATGGTTGGGCGCGAGGTGATGAAGATCCAACCGCGACGCGTCTCTGCCCACTTTGTCGCTGTCCATCCTGAGGTTGTCTCGTCCTGCTTGGGCAGAAGCCGGAAGCTGTCGGCGCTCATATTAAGAGAGCCGAGAACGCCTGTCCGCTGTTGCGGAGCCTTCGGATCGATCAGCATCCAATACTCGGTTCCCTTGACGCGGCGGTCGATCTCGTCAGGATCGGACATCCACCGTACGAGTTCCTCCGGCGTAGGAAGGAAGGTAAGGAGGTGCGCAAAAATCTTCTGCGGAGCTTCGACGAAGAAGCGATTCGTCACACCCTCCGGTTGGTAGAGGGAGACTGCCAAAGCCTTAGCCTCGGCCTTGCGCCGGAGTTCCTTCGAAGGGTTCCAGTAGGGCATTCGGGCGTCCAGCGGATTGAGAACGATGTCGCCGCGGCGTTCGTTATAGAACTGCTTCACAAACTCGCAGGCGGGATCATAGACGATGGCGCTGTCGCCGCGAGCGTCCACCTGATAGAGCATCTGGCGGATGATGCTCGACTTCCCCGAGCCGGTGTCGCCCACAATCAGAAAGTGCTTGTTCTCGGCATCGCGCGGAATACGCAACGGGAGCTTTGCATCGTTGGTCGCGATGCCGATGCCATTGCCGCTGACGGCTTTGGTAAAGTCCTTGGCGTTCACAAGAACGGGTCCTTTGAGGCGGCGTCCATAGCGAAGTCCCTTGATGCGCTGGATGTCCCGGCGGATGGAAAATGGAAGTTGCAATGCGAAGGCCACGAGGCCGAAGACGAGTTGCATGGTGAAGAGCTTGGAGGCAGGAACGTCCGCATAGACCCAGTGCTCGATCCATGTGTGAAGAGCCTTGTTCGAGTAGCTGCGAGGCTGTTCGCGGAATAGCAAGCGGAAACCGTTCTGCAGGGCTTGCGACGAAACTGCGAGCGGCAATGGCTTGCCCGTGAATTGCGGTGTCAACCCTGGCTCCACGTCCGCCTCTAGCGCGACTCGCGCCCGCGATTTGCCGTCGGAGACGTAGAGCAGTTGATAGGCGCTGGCAGGATGCGTGAGGACTGCCGTCTCGGTGCGGAGGTAGTACGGGAGGTAGTAGCGTTCGAGCGGTGAAAGGCCGTACTGGAAGCGGACGTAAATAAAGAATCCGGTCACGACGAGCGAGAGGAAGAGGGCGCCGAGCGTGTAGAGATAGCGGCCTGGCGGCCAGATAATCGACTCCTTGCGGCCCCATTGTTGGACGGCGGGCATGGCTATTTCTCCTTGTTCTGGCCGCGCTTGGCGAGGAGTTCCTGCGCCCTCGTGGCCTTGGTTGTCTGGACTTGGCGAAAGAGGATGGTTAGCTGCTCCTGCGCAATCTTGTCACCACGCAGCAGCGGTTCCAGCGTGTTCATAAGAAGCATCTGAATGCCGACGAGTTCGGTGAAAATGTGCATCTCCATCTGTGTTTGACTGCCGATAACAGCACTGCGCAGCAATAGGTCACGCGCCCATTCGCTCGGTGTTTTGCCAGCGCGCGACGCAGCTTCTTCGACTGCCTTCGCCTCACTTGCTGTGAGCTTGGTACTGAGGTTGCGAGAGCGCCGGTCGCGCCCTCGCAGCTTCTCCGAACTTCGTTCGTCGATCATGTCAACCTGAGCCATCGGGAGCCTCGATTGCTTGCTAATGTCGGAATCTGTCCAGATACCGCTTGATTCCAAGACTGTGTGTTTTCAGTGGTATCTGCCGAGATACCAAAGTATCTGGGCAGTTCCCTATCAGGGGTGGAGTGTCAAAATTCTTCCGGTGCGAAGCACCGTTCTTGCTCCGGCACGAAATTGAATGCAGGATCACGCCTTCATTACCCGTACAGAAGCCGTGGACTCCACCCCGGCTGCAAGCTTCGTCGCCGGCTGCTCCGCTGCACCATTGCTCGGGCCTTTACGGACACGCAACGTGGAGGCAACCTGCTTGGCCTGTGGCGTCTTCAGAAAGTCCTGGAAGTCGCGGTCCTTCGAGAAGACGTAGTTGAGCGCCTTGTCCACAACGTCGTCTGCGGATGCGTGGACGAAAGCGGCATACTGATCGACCTGCTCGGCGGTGGACTCGTCCAGCCGAACCGAAGCACTGATGTAGCGAGTCCGGTTGATTTCAAGTAGTGGCATTTTGTCCTCCTTATAGGTGTTGAATCAGGCAATCTTTCTCCGGGTAATCATCCTCTGCGCCGTCAGCGCAATCTCCCGCGCGCGAGCGGAGCAAAGTGCGACGGGAATCTCGAAGCGGCGGCGGACTTCGAGCATCGTGACAACGTCATCTATTGGAATACCTTCGATGAGCCAGAGCCTGGCCGATGCGACATCCACGGTTCGTTGCGCGTAGTACAGAGGATTCGGCTTATCGGGGCGGCGCGAAGCCAGCTTGCGCGTGAGTTTCGCGGCGTCCTTTCCGTGGGCAAGTTCATGCAGAACCCACTTCCAATCGTGTTCGGAATTGGTGTGCTTATCGGGATGGTTCCGCGGTGTGATTGAACGGCACGAAAAGATGGCATCCGCCGCCAGGATATCCAGCCGGAAGTCATCGGAATTCCAAGTGGAATCGCCGGGGTATTCGACGGTGACGGGATAGGCCGGATCGTACTTGCAATTCAGGAATCCGGGCAGGCGGAGAACGCGGTTGCAGTCCGTGCAGGCGGGATCGCCGCCAAAGGTAATCGCAAGCAGTTTTAGGGCGCTTTCCTGCTGTTCGAGAGTGAAGCCGTCAACTCGCCAGAGGATCTGGTACTTACCGAGCGATGTTGAGAGGATAGCATTCGGCGGGGGAACCGCATCGGAGGCGCGGAGCGAAGTGAGGCGGGCCTCTCCATCGGTGTCCAAATCAAGGTACAGATGCCGGACCGCGGCGATGCACTCTTTGGTGCGTTTGCGGCTGGCAGGGCGAAGCGGATTGGCAGCCACATAGATATTCGCTCCGGTAGAGTTCTCGTGCGCGAGCCAGCCGAGGTAACGAGGCGCAAGCGCATGTTCCAAGGGAGCAATTCGCTGAAGCGTCTTGTTAGGAGATTCCCTCCGGACGAGAAGCGCAATCGTTTCATCCGAAGCGAAGCAACGGGTGAGGAAGTCAGCAGCGGTGCTGGTTCCATTTCCAGTTCTATGGTGTGGCATGTTTCACCTCGAACACCGGCTCGATCAGGAAACGTTTGGCATCGCGGTCGTACCCGCGAATCGCCAGGACTTCGCGGATGACGCGGCGGCCCGGTTGCCGCTCGACATGGACGACGAAATCGACGGCCTCTCCGATTTCAGCTTCGGTGTCAGAGAAGGTGGTTTGCGCGTGGTCGCGCATCACCAGATTGGCGAAGCGTGGGAGGGCTTTCTCTGCCGAGTTGGCGTGGATCGTCGCGAGCGACCCCGCGTGGCCGGTATTGAAGGAATCGAGCAGCGTGCGCGCCTCGGTGCCACGCACTTCGCCCATGATGATCCGGTCCGGTCGCCAGCGGAGAGCGGACTTTAGAAGCTTATCGAACGAGATGTTGGCCTTGAACGTATCGGTCTGGCATTCGGCGGCCACAATGTTTGGCTTCCGGATCTGAAGTTCGGAGGTGTCCTCGATGACGACGAGGCGCTCCTGGTCTGGAATGAAGTCAGCAAGTATCCGCAAAAGCGTGGTCTTGCCGGTGCCGGTCCCACCACTGATAAGCAGCGTCTTTCCGCTGCGAATCTGCTCGGCTAAGAAATCTGCAAGAGGCCGCGTCAGCGTTCCGCGAGCAATGAGGTCATCGACTGTGTAATGGCGGCTGGTGAACTTTCTGATCGTCAGCGACGGAGCGGGGCATACGACCGGGGGAATCGCCGCCGCAAGGCGGCTCCCATCCGGGAGATGCGCGTCCAGTAAGGGGTTGTCTTCATCGAGCTTCTTGCCGAGTTGATTGGCAATGACTTCAAGGCCGGTGCGGAGCCTGCCGGC
>JBEKWL010000047.1:0-21181 GCA_049513095.1 Terriglobales bacterium | reverse complement strand
ACCAGCCTGGCCGCGTCTTCGAAGTTCGAGCTCAGCAGAATTTTCGGCCGCGCCTGCATGCGCACCAGCTTGTGCGCCACGTTGATGCCTTCCTGGATCACGCGCCGCGATTGCTTGATCAGTTCGGTATAGATCACGGGCAAGAACGCCGAGTAGTAACGGATGTTGTCTTCCACCACCAGCAGCACCGGCACGCCGATGGCCCGCGTGTCGTGCAGGACGTTGCGTTTATCCTCGATGTACTTGACGATCGTGATCAGGATGCGGGCATTGCCCTGCCACAGAAACACGCGTTCGATCTCGGTGACTGGATTCCGCGCCACGAAATTCTTGATCTCGCGATAGTCGTAGCCCAGCACCACCACCGGGACATCCAGCCCGGCCCGCTTCACCTCGCTCGCCAACTGCGCCGCGTTAACGTCGCCGACCGTAAGGTTGGTCACGATCAGGTTGTATTGCTGAGAGCGGGCCAGATCAACCGCTTCCGCGCAACTGGACACCTGCGTAATCCCCGGGACCCGCCGCAGGTCGAGTTCGACCGATTCGTCGATGAGCAACTCGTTGAGCCGGCCGTCCTCACGGAGGATGAAGGAATCGTAGAGGCTCGAAACCAGAAGGATGTTGTGCACCTTGAAGGGCATCAGGTTTTCGAAGCGCTCAAAACGCTCTTCTGCATCCATGATGATGGGCTCGGCGATGCGGCGCACGCTCATGGGGATATCCTAGTCCAAATCAAAGTCCAAATCGAAATGCGCCCGCTCGGGATTGAGGAGTGTCTTAATCGCGCCCAATCGGAAGGAGTATATTAATTGCGCGACGGTTGCTCCGTCGGGAGAACACCTATCGCTGAGTTGATGAAAGCCGCTACTCTAACCTCACCTCAGAAAGTTTGGAAGCGGCCTCTTCGGATTGGCCAAGTTGCGAGGCCGGAACCCAAGCCAGGTCAAGTTCTTGTGCGGGTGCGTGTGTGTGGAGTGTGCCGCACCGATTTGCATATCGTCGAAGGCGAGTTGCCACCCCGTCGTCCTGGAATAATCCCCGGACATCAGATTGTCGGCGAAGTCGTAGCCGGAACTGGGGCCGGAGCTACGGAGGAACTTCCTGTCGGCACACGTGTGGGCGTTTCCTGGATGGGAGGAACAGACGGCACGTGCCGGTATTGTCAGCTTGGTCTGGAGAATCTCTGCGACTCACCCACGTTCACCGGTTATACCGTGGATGGCGGCTATGCTGAATATGCAGTCGTTCGCTCCGATTTCACTTTCCCTCTTCCCGATCAATTGGACGATTTACACGCCGCGCCGCTGTTGTGCGCAGGCATTATTGGTTTTCGCAGCCTTCGTGTGGCCGGCGCCAAGCCTGGCGACCGTGTCGGGCTGTTCGGGTTCGGTGCTTCGGCCCATCTGGCAATCGCGGTCTTACGCTCCTGGAATTGCGAAGTATATGTCTCCACGCGAGGAGCGACTCATCGCCAGTTAGCAGCTTCTCTCGGGGCGGTTTGGGTGGGAAGTGAGACGGACAAACCGCCCGCGGAACTCGACTGCGCCGTGACTTTCGCTCCCAGCGGCGATGTAGTAATAGCCGCCCTAGCCAGCCTGCGCAAAGGAGGAGTGGTTGCCATCAACGCAATTCATTTAGACCGGATTCCCCAGTTCGACTATGATCGCCTGCTGTGGGGCGAGCGCCAGCTTCGGAGTGTCGCGAACATGACTCGTGCTGACGCTCGAGATTTCCTCCAGGTCGCGAGCGCGATTGGTCTGAGGCCGAAAGTAACTGCCTTCCCTCTCGACCAGGCCAACGAAGCTTTGATTGCGGTAAAAGAAGATTCCATCGACGGAGCTGCCGTTATAACCATGTGAGGCGGTCGCGCGTTTTCTCGCAAGTCAAGCGTTCAGCAACTTGTGCGCAATGGCGGCGCGCCCCGATGTTATCTTTATGGGGGCCGTGACCTCGGTTTCAGGTCGCAACCGAATCGCTGGCAGTCACCTTCATGGAAGTTCTCAAAAGACTTTTTGAGCAGCATTTCCACTCACCGGTCGAGCGAGTGCAGCCGCTACAGGGCCAGTTCGGCGGTTCGGGCCGCAAGATCATCCGGCTTTCCAGCGAAAAACTCAGCGCGATTGGCATTCTCTATGACGTGCGCGAAGAGAATGTCGCCTTCCTCGAATTCTCCCGGCACTTTCGCAGGCACGGTCTGCCGGTGCCGGAAATTTATGCCGAAGATTTAAGCCACGGCGCTTATCTCGAAGAAGACCTCGGCAGCACCACGCTTTTCGAGTTTCTCTCGGACCATCGCAACGGCGCGGCCATCGCTCCCGAGGCCGTCGCGGCCTATCGCAAAGTGGTCGCCGTGTTGCCGCGCTTTCAGGTCGAAGCCGGCCGCGATCTGAACTATAAAGTGTGCTATCCGCGCGCCAGCTTCGATCGCCAGTCCATCGCCTGGGATCTGAATTATTTCAAGTATTACTTTCTCCGGCTCGCCGGCATTCCCTTCAACGAGCAAGCGCTGGAAGACGATTTCAGCCGCTTGACAAAATTCCTGCTGATCGCCAACCGCGATTATTTTCTCTATCGCGATTTCCAATCCCGCAACATCATGTTGCGCAAAGTTCCGAACGAAGTTCCGAACGTAGACCAGCCGTTTTTTCTCGACTACCAGGGCGGCCGCAAAGGCGCGCTGCAATACGATATCGCTTCTCTTTTGTACGATGCCAAGGCCGACCTGCCCCCGGATCTGCGCCAGCAATTGCTCGATCATTTTCTCGCGAGCCTCGCTGGTTTCCTCGATGTCGATCGTTCCGAGTTCATGCACTTTTACTATGCCTACGTATACGTCCGCATCATGCAGGCCCTCGGCGCGTATGGTTTTCGCGGTTTTTACGAGCGCAAGGAGCATTTCCTGCAAAGCGTGCCCTACGCGCTGAAAAACCTGCGCTGGCTGCTTCACAATGTGGAGTTGCCCATCGCGTTGCCCACGCTGATGGAAGCCTTCAAAAGCATGGTGGCCTCGGATAAGTTGCAAGGCCTGACTTCCGAACCGGAAAAATTGACGGTGCGGGTTTTCAGTTTTTCATTTCACCGAGGCCTGCCGCAAGACGAGACCGGCAATGGCGGCGGATTTGTTTTCGATGGCCGCAGCCTCCCGAATCCCGGGCGCGAAGAGCGCTTCAAGGCCCTCACCGGCAAAGACGCGGCGGTCATCGACTATCTCAGTCAGCAGGAAAGCGTGCATCAATTTCTCGCCAGCGTCCTGTCGCTGGTGGACGCGAGCGTGAGCGCTTATCAGCGTCGCGGTTTCAAGCACTTGATGGTGTCGTTCGGCTGCACCGGCGGCCAGCACCGATCGGTCTATCTGGCGGAGCAATTGGCGAAACATTTGCGCGGCAAGGATGGTCTGGAGGTGGTGGTACGTCATCGCGAGCAGGAGCATCTGAATCAATGAAAGCGAGAGATCTGTGAAGGCGATGGACCAATGACAGCGATGATTCTGGCCGCCGGCCTCGGCACGCGCTTGCGCCCGCTCACCGACGATCGCCCCAAAGCGCTGGTCGAAATCAACGGACGCACGCTGCTGGAGATCACGCTCTCTCGCTTGCGCAGCTTCGGAGTTCGCGAGGTGATAATCAACGTTCATCACTTCGCCGACCTGATTGTGGAGTACCTGAAAACGAACGACAATTTCGGCATGCGCATTGAAGTCTCGCGCGAAGAGGCGTTGCTCGATACCGGCGGCGGCCTGAAGAAGGCCGCTTATTTCTTTGTCGGAGATTCTGTCAAAGATTCCGGCCGCTCTGAACAACCTTTCATCGTGCACAATGTCGATGTCCTCAGCACGATTGACCTCCGGCGCATGGTGCAATTTCATACTGAAAATCAGGCTCTGGCGACTCTGGCGGTGCAGAACCGCGAGACCTCTCGCTGCCTGCTGTTCGACGATCGCCTTCAGCTTTGTGGCCGACGATCCGGCGCCGATCAACCGGAGTTCGTTGGCGGTCGCCAGCAAGCGCACGCGCTGGCCTTCTCCGGTATCCACGTGATTTCTCCCCGTCTTCTGACGATGATGAATGAAGACGGCGCGTTCTCCATCGTCGCTTCTTATTTGCGCCTCGCTGCCCGAGGAGAAAAAATCCTCGCCTTCCGCGCCGATGAATATTACTGGCGCGATCTCGGCAACCCTGAGAACTTGGCGCAAGCCGCGCAGGATCTAAGGCAAAAAGTCATCGCGCAGTAGGCTCAGCGTTCTAACCCTCGCAACTGTTACTCTCAAGCAGGACGCCAACATCCCGGAGACCGCACCTCATTGCCGCCCATTGTCAACGCACAGGAAGTTACGAAGGCCTTCGGAGCCAACCCGCTCTTCCAGAATGTTTCTTTCACCATTTCTGCAGGAGATCGCATCGGCCTGATTGGCCCGAACGGATCCGGTAAAACCACGCTTCTCCGAATTCTCGCGGGCGAGGTTGCTGCCGATAGCGGCGAAGTATCGCTGCGCAAACGAACCCGTCTCGCCTCGGTCGAGCAGGACTCAAGATTCCAGCCCGGAGCCACGGTGCGCTCGGTAATCGAAAGCGCGCTGGATCGCAGCGGCGTCTCCGGATCCGAGCGCGGCGCCCGCTTTGCCGAGACACTAGGCCGCGCCGGTTTTGAGGACCTCGCAACGCCAACCGCCGAGTTATCCGGCGGCTGGCAGAAGCGTCTCTCCATTGTCGAAGCCTTGGTGCAGCATCCCGACATCCTCTTGCTCGACGAGCCCACCAACCATCTCGATCTGCCAGGAATCACCTGGCTCGAAGACCTGCTTGCGGCCGCGCCCTTCGCCAGCGTAATCGTGAGCCACGACCGCTACTTTCTAGAAAATGTCACCACCGACATGGTCGAGCTAAACCGCATCTATCCCGACGGCTCGCTCCGAGTCCACGGCAACTACAGCGCCTTTTTGGAGAAGAAAGAAGAATTCCTGCACGCGCAATCCCGCCGTCAGGAAGCGTTGGAGAATCTGGTGCACGGAGAAATCGAGTGGCTCCGCCGCGGCGCAAAAGCCCGCACCCGCAAATCCAAAGCCCGCATCAGCAAAGCCGGCGAACTCATGGGCGAGCTAGCCGACTTGAACGCCAAAACCCGTAGCACCACCGCGCAAATCGATTTTTCCGCAACCGACCGCAAAACCAAGCGCCTGGTCGAACTGCAGGACGTCACCTGCACCATCGGTACCCGAACATTATTCGAAGGCCTCAACTTCATCCTCACCGCCGGAATGCGCGTGGGCCTCGTAGGCCCGAATGGCAGCGGCAAAACAACCCTGCTCCGCTTGTTGCAGGGAGACCTCGCTCCAACCCACGGTGAAATTCGCCGCGCCGATTGGCTGCGCATCGTCTCCTTCGACCAGACCCGCACCCTCGATCCCTATGTAACTCTGCGCCGCGCGCTAGCGCCGGACGGCGATTCCGTCGTCTATCGCGATCGCATAATTCACGTGGCCGGATGGGCGGCCAGATTCCTGTTTACCGGCGAGCAACTCAGCCAGCCAGTCGGGCGCCTCTCCGGAGGCGAACGAGCGCGAGTCCTGATCGCGCAGCTCATGCTCCAGGCCGCCGACATTCTCCTGCTCGACGAACCCACCAACGACCTCGACATTCCAACCCTCGAAATTCTGGAAGAAAGCCTGATAGATTTCCCCGGCTCACTCGTGCTGGTGACGCATGACCGCTACATGCTCGACCGCGTATCCAGCATCGTGCTCGGACTGAACGGAAAAGGCGGAGCCGAGATCTTCGCCGACTACGCGCAATGGGAAGCGTGGCAAACGCAGAGCACGGAGGCCGACGATGCAACAGCCGCGACGACTTCGAAGACGCCGCCCGCTTCCACGTTGGCAGCACCCGCAAAAAAGAAGCTTTCCTATCTCGAAGCGCGGGAGTACTCGACCATCGAACAGCGAGTCGAAGAAGCGGAGCAGTTAGTAAGAGCTAAACGTGCAGAACTGGAAGATCCAGCCAACGCGACGGATGCTCCGCGCCTCGTTGCTACGCAGGCCGCGCTGGACGCGGCTCAACTGGCGCTCGACGCCCTCTATGCGCGCTGGGCCGAACTGGAGAAGAAGAGCGGCTGAAGATTGTTAGTGAGAGCGCGATTTTTCACCAACTGAGCCTCAGGCACGGAAACGCGATTACAATTGAACTCGACTTCCTGACGTGGGGAACCGGAAAGGGTTCTGAGCGATGACCTTCGACGAGGCGAGCAGAGTCATCAAGAGGGGCGACATCGTCCATCTCCGAAAGGAATTGGAGGAGGGGCTGGGTCCTAATCTCTGTAATCAGTACTCTTGGACTCTGCTTATGATCGCTGCAATGGAGGGCGACACAAGCATCGGAAGGCTGCTCATCGAAAAAGGAGCCGACCTTGACAGACGGAACAATCATCGCGACACGGCTCTCTCCCTCGCAGCGCACACCGGCCATCCGTCGTTCGTTAGATTGTTGTTGGAGAGTGGCGCTTCTCTGGAATGCTACCCATTTGGAAACTCCATCGACATTTGGCTAGATTGGCTGGGGCAATATTTCCCAGAGAGAATGAAGCACATCCGCGATTTATTTGATACGGAGCGGCAAGTCAGGGCTCGAACGATGAAGTTAACTTAAGCAAGCGTGGGCGTTGAAAAAGTACGTCAGCAGAGCGTCCTTTTTCAGTTACGAGTGCCGCGGCCGAGTTTTTCTTCTCTCCGTTTGCGCCAACCATCCCCAATGGCAATTTGTGATCGCTCTTTGATCTACGCCCGAACAAAGTCAATATACCCGCGCTGCGCATCAGTCCGCGTGAGCCGCGCCCGCACCCTGTCGCCCACGTGCAACCCCTGAGCTCCCTGAGCCAGCAATCCTTCGATGTGCGGCTGCAGAACGCGAACAAACGTTCCCTTCGGAGTAACTCCGGTGACGATGGCGTCGAAGGTTTCACCCACCCGATGGCTCATGGCCACGGCGGCCAGCCGCTTCGACATTTCCCGCTCTACTTTTCGTGCCGCATCGCCTTTCTGGGTGCAGTTCGCGGCGATGGCGGCGAGCTCAACGTCGGAATAGGGCCCGGGTTTTCCATCGAGCAACGCCTTGATCAGCCTCTGCGTGACCATGTCGGCAAAGCGCCGGTTGGGCGCGGTCGAGTGCGTGTAGTCCTGCACGGCCAGTCCGAAGTGTCCCTGCTCAGGATCGCCCGGACGCTCCAGCACATATTCGCCCGGCCCAATCAGCTTGATGACCGCAAGCGAGAGGTCGGCGAAGTGATCGGGATCGGCGGCTTTGCGCTTCAGGAGAAAATCGTTGAGCGCCCTGGAATCGGCCTGTGCGGGCAGCTTTTCACCCTGGGCCGCCGCCAGTCGCACGATGCCGTCCCAATGCTCGGGAGTTTTCACGATGCGGCGCAAAGAAGAAACTTTTTCCAGGAAGCGCGCCACCACGCCGTTGGCGGCGATCATGAAGTCTTCGATCAACTCGGTGGCTCGATTCTTCTCCTGTTTCACGACATCGATGACCTGCTGGTTGAGCACCACCGGATGAACTTCGCTGGTATCAATGTTAAGCGCGCCATGCTCGTAGCGCAGTTTCTTAAGAGCCTGGGCAACTTCGTCCTGCAGCCTGAGCTGCGCTTGCAGGTCCAGTTCCAACGACGCGGCCACTTTCGGCGGAGCCGCCGCCGTGCCTTCCAGCCATGCGCCGACCGCTCCGTAGGTGAGTTGTGCCTTGTTACGAACGATGGCCCGATACACGTTGCTGGCGCTGATCGAACCGCCGGCATTGACATTGATATCGACCACGAATTCAATCACCACCGCCGGCCTGTCCACGTTTTCGAGCAGAGACGACGCACCGGTCGAGAGCTCTTCCGGCAACATAGAGAAATTGCAAACGCCGGTGTAGACGGTGGTCGTCTCCCTGGCCGCGTGCTGATCGATGGGAGAATCCTTCGCGACAAACGCATCCACATCGGCGATGCCCACCATCACCTTGACGTCGCCATTCGGCAAGCGTTCAGCGACTTCAATCTGGTCGAGGTCCTTCGACGTATCGTTGTCGATCGAAGACCAAAGCAGACCGCGGAGATCACGGACCTTATCGGAAGGCGCCAGTTGCGGCGGATGCGCGCTGATATCTGCCAGTTGCTGCTGGGTCTCCGGCGGAAAATTCGGCTCGAAACCCTGTGCCAGCATGACCTGCCGCGCCATTGCCTGGAGATCGATAGAAAAAGCCCGGGAATCGTTCATTACGCTCCGCTTTCAGGGAAGATTAGCTTGAAAAGGCTAACATGAATTCGCGGAAACAAAATCGCCCGATGGCCGGAACGGCTCCGGCAAGACTACTTTGGTCAGCGCCGCTGCTCGCGAACTCGCTGACGGTCCGCGGCCCTGGAACCAGCCAGCTACTTACTCTTCGCGGCCTTGTGAACGATTGACAGAACAGGACCTTTCTTCGCCCTCTTCTTCGCGCTCGATCGTTTGTGGGATTTGGAGGCGCCACCGACGATGTCAGCTACGGAGGTGCTCTCCAGTATCTTGGCCGCCGCATCCCGCACCTCCAAGAACACGCTATAGAGCGCGCGATGATCGGGATCTGTGGTGATGAGGCTGCGGAGTTGATCCGCATCGCCAAAGGGTGCAAGTGGACCGTCAACCAGACGAATAATCTCGCTGAGCATGATCTCCGCGGGTGCGCGCCGTAGCCGGTATCCGCCCTTCGCGCCCCGGACGCTTTCCACGATGCGCGCGTTCTTGAGCTCCAGTAGAATCAGCTCAAGAAATTTCTCCGGCAGGTCGCTATCAATGGCGATGTCGCGGATCTTGACAGTCTCGGTTCCGTACCGGCGGCCCAGGGTCGTTATCGCTTGCAGTGCGTAAAGCCCTTTTTGCGAGATCTTCAATCCTGTATCCTTTCCAACCGCTTTCTGTGATTGTCCGCCGCTGCGCCACTCCGGTCACCCCAGCAGCGAACCTTCCGTCTCGGACGTACTTTAGTGCGCTCGCGCCCGCTTTGCAACTGCTCTTGTTGCCAAGTGTATATAGAGTCACGTAGGTGCAAAATGTTTCACGTGAAACGCGGCTTGGCAAGCGTTCCGCATTGGAGGCGCCAGTCCCACAGCGGTGGGTGGCGGCGCGGAGAAAACTCCCCTACCGCGCCGACGCCATCTTCATCGCCGGCTCGCCAATCTCGTCGTTCGATTCGCCTTCGAGACAGACGCGATGCCACAACTCAAGATTGAGCAACCGCCAGATGCGATCGTAGTTGTCGCGATGCTTCGCACGATGTTCGTCGAACAGCTTCTCGATCGCTTCGCGCCGGAAGTATCCGCGATTCAGGCTGCGCGGCTCAAGCAGCATCTCGCGAATCGTTTCCAGCCGCGGTCCGGCCAGCCACCCGCTCCACGGCGTCGGAAACCCCAGCTTCGGGCGGTACAGAATCGAGTGCGGCAGCAGATCTTCCACCGCCTTCTTGAGAATCCGTTTGCCGGCCAGTCCCTGGATCTGCACTTCGCGCGGAATTCGCGTAGCGAATTCGACCAGCACATGATCGAGAAACGGTACGCGGCTTTCGATGGATGCGGCCATGCTCATGTTGTCCTGCTTCATGAGTAGTTCCACCAGATAGGTCTTGATGTCGGTGTAGAGCAGCCGTTGCAGCATTTCGCCCGACGAGTTGTCCCAGTAATCGAGGACATTCTTATATGCCGTGCTGGGCGAGGCTTCCCGCGCAAACTCGCCGGTCAGCAATCCGCTCTGCTCCGCTTCGCCGAAGGCGGAGAAGAAATTATCAAAGTAAAAAGAGGCCCAGGAATTTCCATCCTTCGCGAGAAAAGTGTGTTCCAGTTTCCGGCGCAGCGTTGCGCCCAGCAGGGAAGAGGTCGCAACCATGCTGCGCAATCCGCGCCGAAGAATTCTCGGGACCACGCTGCGGTACGCTCGATCCATGGCCGCATTCTTCAAAGTGAAGGCATAGCGCGTGTAGCCCGCCAGGGTTTCATCCGCGCCCTCGCCGGTGAGGACCACCGTAACTCTTTCTCGGGCGAGACGGGCGACAAAATAAAGCGAGACGCTCGACGGCCACACGATCGGCTCGTCTTCATGCCAGATCAAATGCGGCAGCACCGCAAAAAAATCCTGCTCGCTGACCAGCACTTCATGATGCCGCGAATGGATGTGATCCGACACCATGCGCGCAAAGGGCAGTTCGTTGTAAGTCTGCTCGGTGTAGCCGACGGAAAAAGTCTCAACCGGCTCACGCCGCATTTTCGTCATCAGCGCCGCTACCGCGCTCGAATCCACGCCGCCGCTCAGGAAAACGCCGAGCGGCACGTCGCTCATCAAATGGCTGTTGACCGCACCTTCCAGTAACTCGCGGTAGCTCTGGACGTAGTAACTCTCGTCCCGCGATTCGTGCGGTGTCGATGCATCCAGATCCCAGTACTGCCGGATTTCCGCTTTGCCGTCCGGGCCAATCGTCATCGTGCGTCCGGGCAGCAGCTTGAGGATTCCGCCGTAGAAACTTTCCGCGCCCGACAAATATCCAAACGCCAGATATTCCGGCAGCGCCGCCCGATTGAACTCGGGAAGAATCCCGCCATGCGCCAGCACCGCTTTGATTTCCGATCCGAACAGCAGGCGCTCCGGCGTCACTTTGTAGTACAGCGGCTTGATGCCCAGCCGGTCACGCGCAATAAAGAGTGTTTTCGTATTGCGATTCCAGATGGCAAAGGCGAACATGCCGCGCAGATGTTGCACGCAGTCCGCGCCGTATTCTTCGTAAAGGTGAATAATCGTCTCGGTATCGCTGTGCGTGCTGTAGCGGTGGCCGCGCGCGATGAGCTGCTCGCGCAAGGCGAGATGGTTGTAGATCTCGCCGTTGAACACGATCCAGAGCGTACCGTCTTCATTCGAAATCGGCTGATGCCCGCCCGCCACATCGACAATGCTGAGCCGCCGCATGCCGATGGCCACCGAGCCGTCCGTATAAAAACCTTCGTCGTCGGGCCCGCGATGACTGATTACGCGGCACATTTCGCGCAGGGCCGCGGCGCTCGCCCGCGCGTCCCGTCCGAATTCAAGAATCCCAGCGATCCCGCACATTCAGTGTTTCTCCGCGTATGGTGACGGACTATGATGCGACGAATCATGATCCATGCCCGCGTGTGAGGAACGCGAGCAGCCGGTCAGCTCTTCGAACAAAGCCGTGACCGAAAACTCGCCCGGCACTGCGTTCAGCACCGCATCCTGCCTGCGCCACTCGAAAAATGCGGATGGCCCTGCCGCGTTCAGCAGCGGCTGTTCCTGCCACGCGACTTGCGTCCCGCCAATCACAACCAGGTGCGCCAGCTTCTCTTTCTTGATGCGGCAATACAGCACTCGCGCGTCCGAAGACAACGGACCGAAACTCCACGCCTCGTCGCCCAGCGCAAAAAAGAATCCGTGGCTTTCGTCGTGATATTTGAGTTCGTACACCTGCACGGCCGCTTGCGCCATGCTGACGAATCGAGGTTCGATTTGTGGTTCGGCTTCCTGCCGGATTGCGCCAGAGCGTGGTACGAGCGCAGTCGCGATCTCTGCCGGCAACAAAACCTGTGCATGGCATCTCACCAACGGCGCTGGCTGGAACGCACCATAAGCGGGTGAGAGCAGAGTTCTGCTAACTTCTGTCGCCATATGCCAGGCGGTTTCTTCCGGCACGAGCAGGCTCAGCCCCGATTCGCCGGAGGCAGCGCCAGCCCTCTTTATTTCCACCCGTCCCGCGCCAGCGTTTCGAACTTCGTTTTGAACTTCGAGATCCGGCGCAAAGTGCCAGCGTACCTCCAGTTCATGTTCCGTTCGTCCGAGCGCCACATCACGCACCAGCCACAGATCGCCTGCGATATTCAGCACGTGCCGACGATGCACAACCGGATCCGCCAGCCGCGCAAATCCGTTGTGACTGCCCACAAAGTAAGTGAAGCTTTTCCCCACGATCCAATTTTCCGCTTGCGTCGCCGGAATGTGAGTCCAGGAAAAGGGTTCATCCGCAACCGCCTGGTCCACTCCATCCACGCGCACTGTGTTATGCGCACCCGTCCCGCGAAACGTGTTCCGGTTCGCGGGATCTTTCGAAACGTAGACGCCGCTCCCGGAGTCCACCAGCCAGCGCCGCCCATCCATGGTGAGCCGGAGGCTGAGCGCGTCGGCATGGCCGTGCCCCGAGCGGCCCGCGCCCTGCGGACCGGCATCCACCACCATAGCCTGCGCGAACGGCTGCGAATCCGCCAGTACGTAAAGCCCGCCGTCGGGAAAGGCGAGCGAACGCGCCGCCGGACTAGCTTGTGTGCTCAGGTGTGCGATCGAGAGTTTTTCGACGGCTTGATTTCCAAACAACCAGATCGCTTCCTCCGTCAGCCGTGCCGCGGAAAACTCCCTGGGGTACATTTCTCCGGAGTACATCACCGCACCCAGCGTCAGCGGGTCCGTCATATGCTCCGTGCGGTTGCGCTGCGGATTCCACACCCGCCCGCCATCATCGTCGCCGAAGCCTTCCGCCGGTCCGGCCTGCGCCAGCGCCGCGACGACATCGAGCATTCGCCCTAGCACCGCGTCATATTCTGGTGGAATTTCCATTCCATTCCGCGCTGCCAGCAACCGCGCATATAAGAAAAAGTCGAGCGCATAAACGTGGTAGTACAGCGATTGCTCGAAGTAAACGCCATCCGGGCGCACCTGCCGTCCCGCCTCGTGCAGCACAATCCGCCATCCGGATTCCTTCCAGCGCGCGGCCCCCGGCATTTGCGGATACAAAGTGCCTAGAAAGAACAGCGCAACCGCTTCCCCCAGCAGGTGCGTGTTCGGAGAAAAATAAGTAGATAGATAGCGCTCAATATAACGGCCGTGAAACGCGAGCGCCGGCGCTAGTTCCGCGCGAGACTCCGCATACTCCGCCGCTCCCGCCAGCAACTGGTCCACCCATATCCACGACAAACTGCGGAAGGCAACCTCCAGCGTACTTGCCCAGTTGATCCCCAACGGATACGGATTCGCCTTGATCCAACTGCGCCACTGCGCCACGAGTTCGCGGACGTACTTATCATTATCGTTCCCGCTCAGCAGCCCGGCCTTGGCCAGCGTCACCAGGTGTTGGTGACGGTTCAATTCCCATGTGACCTTGTGGTCGCCGACCACGGCGAAATCAAGAAAAGGAATCCTGAACCAAGGATCCATCGGCGCGCGCTTGCCATGCACCAGATCGAGATGCCAGTCGATCTCGCCGCCGTATTCGAGGTTCTCGTAGCCCAGCAGACGAAAACGATGGCCGCAGATCTCATCGGCCTCGCGCAGAATCTCGGCCGCTTCGTCGGGAAGATGTTTGCGCAACAACTCCGCGCGCTCTGAAATTTCACTGCCGGAAAACTCGCTCGCAGAAAAAAAGAATCCCCCTGGCCGCACCGCCGAGTCTGCGTTCAGCTGAATCGACCCATTCCGCACGCCCATCCGGTGCATGAGCAGGTCGCCCTGCCGGTGGAATTCCTGCCCCACGCGCACCCGAACCTCTTCCCAGTCCATCCGGGATATGCGCGCCAGCTTATTTTGCCATCCAGAAGCCACAGATTCCCTTATCTTACATGCTGAAAAGGCCGCTCTCGACGCACTGGTTACTCTTGGTACCCTTGTCGATGCGTGCGCTCGCTCGCCGCGGCGCGACTAGGGTTTGGCAATTTGACCCGGCAGAGTTCCCAGCCGGCGGAAAAAGTTGTCCACTTTTTGCCCTACGACCGGACTGGACTTCGTGGACTTTTACTATTTCTTTAACATATTGAAAACAGGGATGTTGTTCCCTACTACTGGGTCCGCCCGGCTTCACTATGGAGAGCCGTTTGCTACCGCTTAACCGGGCATTGGTATAGTTCATAGTGCCACTCAGTAAGCCCCGGATACTCGATTGCCAGGAGAGTTCGCTTGGGTTTGTCCGTTAGCATTTATGGGTTGGGATACGTCGGATCGGTCTCGGCCGCCTGCTTCGCCACCATGGGCCACAAGGTCATCGGCGTCGACGTAAGCCGCGCCAAGGTTGAGATGATGGACGCGGGCCGCACCCCGATCATCGAAGCGCGCATGACCGAGCTCGTGGCCGAAGCGCACCGCGCCGGACTGCTGCACGCGACCACCGACGCCACCGCAGCCGTGCTGAATTCCGAAGTCTCGTTCGTCTGCGTGGGGACGCCTAGCCTGAAAAATGGCAAGCTCGACCTCAGCCACATCGAGCACGTTGCCCGGGAAATCGGCGCTGCCATCCGCCAGAAAAAATCGCCGCACGTTTTTGTTCTGCGCAGCACGGTGCTGGCCGGCACCACCGAAACTGTCGTGCTCCCTATCCTCGAAAAAGAAAGCGGCAAGAAGTGCGGACAGGATTTCACCGTTTGCTATAACCCCGAGTTCATGCGCGAAGGCAGCGCGGTTGCCGACTTCCTGAACCCGCCCTACACCATTCTTGGAGCGAACGACACCAACCACCTCGCGCCGCTGCGCGAACTTTACAAGGAGACTCCCGGCACTCTCTACGAGACGACCATTCCCGTCGCCGAAATGGTCAAGTATTTTTCCAACTGCTATCACGCGCTCAAAGTCGGTTTCGCTAACGAAATGGGAACCATGTGCAAGCATCTCGGCGTCGACGCGCACGCGGTCACGAAGATTTTCACCTCCGACACCAAGCTGAACATTTCCCCCGCCTATCTTTTCCCGGGCTTCGCTTTCGGCGGTTCCTGTCTCCCGAAAGATGTACGAGCCATCACCTACAAGGCCAAAGAACTCGATCTCAAGCTCCCCTTGCTCGAATCGCTCATGCCAAGCAACGCCGAGCACGTCGACCGTGCCGTGGAAATGGTGATGAGTACGGGCAAAAAGAAAATTGCGCAGCTTGGCCTGAGCTTCAAAGCCGGTACTGACGATCTGCGCGAGAGCCCGCAGGTGCAGTTAATCAAGCGCCTCATGGGCGAGGGCCTCGAAGTCAAAGTCTGGGATGAGGATGTCTCCTTGGGCCGCCTCGCCGGTGCCAACCGCCAGTACATCGAAGAAGTCATCCCGCACATAGGATCCGTGCTCTCCGCCGACCTCGAAAGCGTATTGAGCTCCGCCGAAGTCGTGATCCTCGGCAATAAATCTGCGAGCAAAGATCAGCTCGCCAAGTACCTTCGGCCCGAACACATCGTGATTGATCTCATTCACCTGGATAAGACGCGGCGTCCAGAAGGCGCCCGAACCTATGAAGGAATTTGCTGGTAGAAATTTACTGGGCTGGTCTCGCAAATGATTCGTATCAGGGCATCGCTTTAGCGATGCCGAAAGTTTCGAAATCAGAGGCCCCTTGGGGGCTGGAACACTGGTGATGAGATATTGCTGATCTTGAGTTAACAACGCGGGAAAAAATGAGTTCTATCCCATCGATATCAAAGCCGCCGACTGGAAGCGCGATGCCTCGGACAGCGGATGGTAATAGTAGCCGATGGAGCGACTCTGTCCGTCGGAAAAAGAACTCCTGGCTTTTGAGCGCGTATCCGCCGCGCACGATTCCGCCATTAACGGCGACGAAAAATTCATTGTAAATGCGGGACTCCGCCGTACGCGCCAGCCAGCGCGGCTGCGCAGAGCGATAGAACACCATATCATCGTCCTCGCCCGCTTACCGAAGGCGCCGATCGAATTCTGCGACCGCGGGCTCGTGCTCCGGACGATAGGGCTGGATGACGATGGCCATGAATGAAGGATGTGAGCTTGCCGGAGTTAACTCAAATATCTTATCGCGCGGTCGACTGCAGCTTCTCGACCAGCTCCGCGACCGCGCCGATGTTCTTCATCTGTTCGATATCTTCGGGATCGAGCTGCACTCCGAACTTTTCTTCGATGGCGAGAACTAGATTCAGATGCTGCATGGAATCCCAATTCTCGATGGTTTCCGGCGAAGATTCCGCCGTGATCCTGTCCGCCGGAATTCCGAAAATGTCACTAGCGACGTTGCGCACCTGCTCAAACGTACTGGCCGTCAATTCCTTCCTCCCGGTTTCGTTTCCGTCGTTCAACTTCTGTCATTTCACCCTCAGCTTAATCCAATCGGGGCAGCGCAGCGCAGAACTCTTCAGATCGAGCGTCCACAGCGAGCCCGCGCCGTTTGTCTCTTGCCGCTCGAAGCCGTGCTGCGGGTAGAAATCGCGCGCCGGGGCGTTTTTCTTCGTCGGCAGAAACCTGCCCACCAGCCGCTTGCGGCCGCGCCGGGCAGCGCTCTCGGCGAGATGAGCGAGAAGCGCAGTTTCGACCGTTCTTCCGATGACGCGGCAGCTCAGCAGAAAGGTATCGACTTCGCACTGCTCACCTTCGTCGTGCGCGATCGCGACTCCGACCAGCCCGTGGTCGCCGAAACGATCGCGCACCCGAATCGAAAATATGTGCCACTCCGGCTGTTTCGCCATCTCCGCAATCTGCGGTTCGGTGTAGCGCCGTGTGGTCAGGTTGAACTGGTTGGTTTTCTGCGTCAGTTGCGCGACCCGCGCCAGCGTCAGGTCCGACACGGGCTCCAGTTCAGCCTCCTGCTCGAGGAAGCGAAAGAAATCTTCCTTCGATTGAAAGTTCTGCTCGGCGCCGGACCGCTGTTTTTGTGCAGCATACATTTCGGTGCGCTGCTGGTCCTCCGCGGAAAGGGTGAGCCGCTCGAATGCCGCACAATTCCTCACCGCGGAGGCATACTCCAGCGGATTCTTCGGCAAATCGATAACGGTAACTTCCGGAAGCGCGGCACGAACCTGCTCGCGCTCAAAAGGGTTGTCGTCGAGGAAGGCGAGCGCATCGATGCCGACGTTAAGTTCCTACGCGATCTCGCGGAGATTTTGCGCCTTGTCGGTCCAGTTAATACGCAGCGCCGCAAAATGTTTCGCGCGCACCAGCATTCCGGGATGCTTCTCCAGCGCTTCCATGGCATCGTCGAGATTGTTCTTGCTGCAAATGGCAAGCAGAATTCCTTTACGCGACAGATCCAGCAGAGCGCGCTGCACGGCCTGATACGCCGCGCCCGGATATTCGGGGCCAACTTTGATGCCGGCAATTCCGTCTTCGCCGATGACGCCGCCCCAGAGCGTGTTGTCGAGGTCGACGACCATAACTTTGGCGGTGCGGCCGCTGAGCGGCACGATAAAACGCATCCACTCGCGCGCCATCTGAAGCAGATACCCGGCGGCGATGGGAAGCCGCGCCGTCAGCCACTTGCGCTCGTCGTGCCAATGCTCGCTGCCATGGCGCGCGACCAGCGCGTCGTAGTCGAGGCTGTACACTCCGGGAAATCCTGCGGCGATGCGCCGCAGTTCACGATTGATCTGCCGGATGAGTTCGGACTGGCCCGCGTCGGATTGGCTGTCGAGAACTCCGAGACTTGGAGACGACGGGCGCTCGAGGGAATGAATGATCAGCGCGGCCTGGCTCTGTTTTCGAAACGCGCCGATCCACTGTTCATAGTTGTGAACTACGCCGCGAACCACGCGCTCGGCGGCTTGCTGCGCCGCTTCCGGCGCCAGATCGGCGAAGTCACGCCACAGCTCGGGTGCGGCTTGGTCGGTGCGCACCGCCAACACGACCGCGTTTGGCGCGAAGCGGTAGAGCGAACTCTGGCCGTCGAGAATGTCCTGCACGTAGGTATTGAAATCGCCGACGTGGACTTCCAGATCGATTCCGTACGCGAATGCTTCTGCCCGCAGCAGCGGCACGATCGGCTCGACCGTGAACGAGCGCAGAATCGCTAGCTTAAATTTTGTAAGCGCGAGGTTGCCGCGCATCTTGTCGCGCAACTCGTCGAATCGCGAAGTCACGAAGCTCGCCGTACCCGACGCGGGATCGCGCCGCCAAAGTTCGGCCAGACGTCTCGCGGCAATATCGAAAGTGCCCAGGGCGATCAGCGCGTCGATTTCGGCCCGCAGGTCTGCCGGATTGTGCCCGGCGGGCGTCGGATTGGGGGTCGAATCGGACATCTAATTAGAAATCAAATCAGCGTTCCAGATACTCGATCAGCAGACGGTTTTTCCGCAACCTGCTAGACCCAGGACAAATCGCGTGTCACGAACAACTTTCCCGCAGGCGTCCTGGTTTTCAGGTATTGCTTGCTCTCGAAGCAGAGCCTGTAGGCGGCGCGCATGCTCGCCATGTCGAAGCGGCCCGACCCTTTCGTGCTAAGCTCATACCCCAGTTGTTGCAGCGTACCACCCACCAGGCTTTCGAGGGTTGCTAACTCCTCTTGGGAAAGGTCGGTTTTCCACCGGCCGATCGGGCTTCGCTGGTCGTCTTTGAATGCGGTATTTCGTGCGCTCACAGAACCAATTCCCACCTGGGTTATCCGCTCATAGTCCAGATCGTGCTCAATGAAAGGCTCCAGATTTCTGAGAACCTCGGCTGGCTTGAGAACCAGATCTTCATAATGGACCTCGACATAGTCCCCGCCCAGCCTGCGACCAGCCTCTCGCCCCTTGCCCACGATCCATTCCCAATAAATCCCCGCCGCCATGGCGGCCCGCTTTCGATCCCATGGCAACCGGCGGATTTGGGAAAGTTTCTCCCACGACAAGGCTACATCGCGGCCATCACGGATCACATGAACGATGAGTGCGTCGGGGATGGTTTCTTTAATCCGGCTTATGTACAGCAGGTGCTCCGGGGTGGTTTCCGCCCATCGTTCCACTCCCTGCTTGCGACACATCTCCTCCATGATGATGCGGAGAAAATCGCCGCCGTTCTGGCACTCCGCCATGATTCTTGGCTCAATTTCCGAGGGCTCGAGGCCAGATTTTGTATAAAGCCGAGTGTTGTACCAGGCATCGAGCATCCGGCGCTTGTTCCGCGGCTTGCTGAGAGGGCGAAAGCGCGGTTCGAGCAGGGTAAAGATGAACGATTCCGTGCGGTAAACCGCAAAATTCCCCGACGACAGGAGCATATGGTACAGCAGGGTCGTGCCCGACCGGCTGCAGCCAATAACAAAAACAGGCGCCTTGCTCCGAGCGCTTTTCACAGATCCGGATTGGAAATCGTTCATTGTCGACTCTGGGCGGATGCCACATCGGCCGAGGAAGAGAACTTCACGGCGGAACGAAGCGTGCGCAAAGCAAGTCTACGACAGTAATAGACGTTCTAAAACAGGGTTGCAAGGCCGGAGCCGTTTTACAAGCTTTGTTGCGAGAATGTGAAATGAACGGCTTACCTGCCGGACGCCCCTGCATCCGGGACCGCGAGGCGCAACGACTTGCACTTTCCAGGCGTTGGCCGCACTGTTCGCGGGACTGGCGCGCCTTCCGGGCCATATGTGCTATTGACTTCGCGGCTACATCCAAAGTGTACTATTAAAAACCAGCATGTCGGCAGACTTACATGTCGGAATGACCGTTGTTATGGAATGATTAGAAGCATGTCAAGTTTCGATGAAAAACATGGGAGCCGGCAGCCTGGCGAAGCCGGCAAGGAATCGGGGACCAAACCGTAGTGACGGCACGAAGAAATTCACCGGTGTTTGTGATTGGCTGCCACCGGTCTGGCACCGCTCTGCTTTACGATAGCCTGCTCTCCGCCGGCGGATTTCCCCCTTATCACCAGGCTCCCTACGTGCATACGACGCTGCTTCGGATCTGTGGGAGCCCGTCAGTTCGCAGGAACCGAGAGAAGTTAATGCAACTCTGGCTGCGGAGCCAGCCGTTCCGGCGAACGGGCCTGGGCGCGGAGGACCTTCGATCCAAGATCATGGAAGAATGCCGGAGTGGCGGTGACTTCCTGCGAATTACCATGGGAGAACTGGCGCGCCGGGCGGGCGTCCAACGCTGGGCCGTCCATGATTGCGACAACATCATGCACATGGCCACCATCAAGCGAGAGATTCCCGATGCTTTGTTTGTCCACGTCGTTCGCGATGGCCGGGACGCGGCGCTTTCGATGAAGAAGCAACATACCGTCCCTCCCAGATTGTGGGCCCGGAAACGCGCCCTGTGCGCGTGGGCGCTGCTTTGGCAATGGACGGTGCGGCTAGGAAGACGCCACGGGCAGGAGTTTTCCGCCGACTACATTGAAGTCCGCTACGAGGATCTGGTCAGGCAACCTGAGAAGACCTTGAGCGCGCTCGGAGAGTTTCTGGACCACGACCTCGACTATGGCCGCATTCAGAAGGCTGCCATCGGGCGCGTGGCTGCTCCGAACACGGTCTGGAAAGAGGAATTGAGCGCGGAGACCTTCAGCCCGGTCAATCGATGGAAAACCAAGCTCTCCCAACCGGAGATTGCCGCTCTAGAGGCCTTGATCGGAGACTGTCTGGAGGAGTTCTCTTACCCCCTCACAACGGAGCGACGCGGCTTCGCCCGCCTTGATCCTGCGCTTAGTCTCATGCGCATTTTTTACCCGCGGTATTTCGAAGCTAAACTGTTCCTGCAGTCCAGGACCGTTGTGGGCCGTCTCGCCAAGGGAAAAAGATTGGAACTCACGAATCCTGTCGGACCCTGAAGTCGGTGTGGCATCGAAAACGGTGGTTGGCACGACCATTGGACGGGAAATGGCTCCTTCTATTCAACGGGACAAGGTCCCCAGCGTTCATAGAAAAGTGATCTGCACCGTCGGCCCGGCTTCGCTTAAGCCCAGAGTTATCCGACGTCTTCAGGCGCTCGGCGTGAGCCTGTTTCGCATCAACCTTTCTCATACGCCGCTTGAGGAGGTCCGTCCGGCAGTCGCCTTCCTGCAGAAGCACACCACTGTGCCGGTATGCCTCGACAGCGAGGGGGCGCAGATCAGGACCGGTACGTTCGCCGCCGCGCCAACCAATCTAAGAAAAGACAGTCTCATCGAGGTTCGCCCGTATCCGATTTGCGGCGATGCGCAGAAGTTCAATTTCACGCCTCCGGCCGTTCTCGAATTGTTACAACCCGGCGATCTCATCACCATTGACTTCCATGCGGTCGTCGCCGAAGTCATGGAGATTGAAGGCGGCCGAGCGGTTCTGCGTGTCATCAAAGGCGGTCGTGTCGGCAACAACAAGGCTTGCAACGTCCATCGTGAGATCGAGCTGCCTGCAATCACGGTCAAGGACCGCAAGGCCATCGAGATTGGGCGAGAGATGGGCGTCGACCATTTCGCGCTCTCCTTCGCAAATCGGCCGGAGGATGTTCAGGAGATGCGAGAGCTGAT
>JBEKWL010000046.1:0-21564 GCA_049513095.1 Terriglobales bacterium | reverse complement strand
ATCAGTCGCTTGCCTGTCTTCAAGCGTCCACACGCGGTGGAATTTTTCCCTGAGTTTCCCAAGACGGCCACGGGAAAGCTCCAGCGCTTTAAACTGCGCGCGGCAGTCAACAGATAGCGCTTGGGGCCGGGGAACCACCGTCCGTGGCGTCTCCTACGACCTGAAGGCGACTGCCAAACGTAGTTGGAAGAAGCCCTTCCTCGTCGCTTACTGTTTACCGATAGTTGCTGTAACCAAGCCATTTCACCAACGACCGGATTATTCTTGCGCACCTTCGTGCCCTTGGCCAGGAACACTTCTTCCGCAGAAAACATCAACTGCTGTGCCGCCCCTCTCCGGGAGTACACTTTACCTGCTTTCTGTCAGCACACGTCCCAGTTCGTAGCGTAACGGGCAGCGCGAGACAGGAGTGGAGGCTCACCCTTGCGCGTCAAGCTCTCGATTTTCTTATTCCTCCTCATCGCGGCCACATCGCTGGCTCAAACCTCTGCAACCCTGCCCAAGATCCGCGCGGTCACCGCTTTCATCCAGTTGGATCGGAGCAGCTATCAGGTGCAAATCAACGAAACACTTATCAAGCTGCGCCAAGCGAAGGCGGCGTTTGAGCAGCGTGGCTACGAAGTGCAATCGATTCGTATCACAACCCAGCCGTTCCCGCACTATGTGCGCGGCCTCTCGAAAGAACAGGCTCTGGCCTTCTTCCGCGACTACGATGCCTTGGCTCGCAAAGAAAACTTCGACGCCTCTATCGGACCGGCGATGCTTGCTCCGGCCAACGACAGTGCTTCGGCCGAGTTGCTCGCCGAAATCTTGAGCAGTACGACAGGCTTGGAAGGCAGCATTGTCGTGGCCGCTGAAGATGGTGTTCGCTGGAACGCGGTGCGCGCCGCCGCCCTCCTGATGAAGTATGTCGAGGCGCACACGACCCACAGCCTGGGGAACTTCAATTTTGCGGCTACCGCGATGCTGCCGCCGCACGCGCCCTTCTACCCGGGCTCATATCACGACGACGGAGGCGATGAATTTGCCGTCGGCATGCAATCCGCCAATGTCGTGGCAGCGGCATTTGCTTCCGCATCTGATCCCACAGCCGCCGGAAAGGCGCTGGAAACTGCGCTAGGGGATCATGCACGCAAAGTGGAGGAAATCGCACGGCAAATAGAAGCCAAGACTGGATGGAAGTACATGGGATTGGACCTTTCTCCCGCTCCACTCAAAGATGTTTCGATTGGCGCCGCTATCGAGACTCTGACTCATGCCCGGTTCGGCTCGAGCGGAACCATGACCGCTGTCGCGACCATCACCAGCGTTCTTCGCAGTCTACCCGTCCAGCACACCGGCTATTCTGGCTTGATGCTTCCGATCCTGGAAGACAGTCGTCTCGCCCAGCGCTGGAGCGAGGGTAAGCTGAGCGTGGACGATATGCTGGCCTACTCGGCGGTCTGCGGCACGGGGCTCGACACCATTCCACTACCCGGTGACGCTTCCCAGCAACAACTCGAAAAAATGATTGGAGACATGGCCACGCTGGCGGTCAAGCTGCACAAACCGCTTTCGGCGCGCCTGCTTCCAGTGGCCGACAAGAAGCCGGGCGATCGCACCGAATTCGATGATCCTTTTCTTGTGAATGCGACCCTGCAGCCTTTGCCCTAGGTTTTTCGTGAGATTGTTACATGTGCTTGGTGGCGGAGATTCTGCAGAGACGGTTCCCGTTACCGGACACAAACTGCGACACGCGCAAAACCGGCAGTGGAACCCAGCGTGGGATCGAACTTCCCCGCCGCAATATTCTCTGCCCATCCTTGGGCCGTTCACGGCTCAATGTAGATTCGATGTATTCGCTTGCCGAGGCGAATCAGAAGTTCGTGCGGGATAGTACCGGCTTGCTCTGCAACCTGCTCAGAGCGGAGGACATGGCCGCCGCGAGACCCGTGGATCAGAACCTCGCTGAGTAAAGTTTTTGAACAAGCGGGCTAACTGCTGAAGTGGCCCCACCCGACATTGCGATTCTGGACATAGACAAGAATCACTCCCGGTTGGTCGGCATACCGGAAGGGATCCACGCGGATGCTCACACATCTGAAATGGGTATTGCCAACTACTTATCACAGCAGTTGTAGGGCAGGGAATGACCTTAAGGTGTTTTGTGTTAATCACGGCCTGCTAGAAAAGGAATTTAACGCCCAACTGAACGAGGCGCGGCGGATTGGAGTTCACGACTTGCCCAAACGTGAGACTGCCGATATTGCCGTCGACGGATTGGGGCCCGAAGAATTGTGCGTGGTTAAAAACGTTAAAACCTTCCAGCCGAAGCTGGAGGGATTTCGATTCGCTTAAACGCACATTCTTGAGAAGAGCCATATCATAGTTGTCCAACCCCGGTCCGTAGAAGAACCGCCGCTTGGCTGTGCCTGGCGTGCCCAAGGCATTCTCGCTGAATTGAGACATATTAAAATAGGGCTGCCCATTGCGCGGATTGTGATTCAGATCGAGATTTCCTCCCAGGTAGTCCGGCTCATCACTGCCATAGTTATTGATCCCGTTCGGTTCGGCCCCGAGCAGAGAATTGTCGCCGTAGTTGACTAGCGTCACCGGCAGACCAGAACTGAAATGTGTGATCCCAGAGACTTCCCATCCCTGCGTCCAGCGGTTTGAGGCTCGGAGGAGGCTCTCGAATGGAATCTTGTAGTTGTAACTAACGACAAAGTTGTGTCTGACGTCAAAGGAAGACAAGGCATAGCTGAGGGTAGGATTAATCGGATTGACCTCTTCGCCTAAATTGGAAGACTCATCCAGCGACTTGCCGTAGGTGTAGCCGGCCGACAGTTCCAGTCGTCCGCTGGTGTGGCGCAGGCTGAGTTGAAGCGCGTTGTAATTCGATTTTCCGATCGTTGTCTGCTTTGTGTCGCTTCCGAAATTGGAACCCAGTGGCCCTCGCGTTCCGTCGATTACCTGACCCGAAGCCGCCGTGAATACATTGCTCTCCCCAAAAGGGCCACACGTTGGAGAACCGGGCGATACGTCGCTCGGCTGACTCAGACTCAGGCAAAGCGCGGGATCGCCGGCATTGGCTTCCTCCATCACGAGAAGCCGGTGCGACTGCGTCCCCACGTAGCTGACGCTTAGTACCGTATTCGCTCCCAGTTGGCGCTCCAGCGACAGCATGTATTCCTCGACGTACGGGATTCGGTTCGTCGCGGCATATCCAGGAATGCCGCTGATCGGCTCATATTGCGACCAATCGACGTTCGAGTCCGGATGGCTGCGGGACGCCTTCTGCGTGACCAATGCGACCGGGAATGGCTGGCCTTGGAACTGCCCGTTGGAGGTGGTGATGAAAGGTGTGGCAAACAGTGGAGGCGCGGGACTCGAATAGGTGATGCCAAAGGGAGCGTTCCCGGCCAGGATGCCCACCGTCAGCGCCTCGATCGCGGTGTAGTACATTCCAAAACCGGCTCTTACGCTTGTCTTTCCCGGCCCACCCAGAATCTTGCCGAGAATCGTGTCTTCCGTCCCCTCGGGCGAATAGGCCAAGCCGACGCGAGGAGCGAAGTCCAGGTTTCCTGGAGGCGCCAGCGTTCGCGGGACACCTGGATCAGTAGGAAACACAATTCCCGCAGGCGCGCCTGGAAACACCACCGACTGCTTGCCGGGTTCGAAGGTGGAGATTCCGTTGTTCTTTTCATACCAGGGCTCGATGCGATCCCAGCGCAGGCCGTAGTTCAGTGTCAGGTTGGAAAGTACGCGCCAACCATCCTGCGCGTACAGGCCCCAGTAGTGGTTGCGACCATAAAACGGTTGCAACTGGCTCTGATTGTATTGGCTCGGAAACCCCAGCAAGAAATCTTCGAAGTCCGATACCGTGTCGCTGCCCGTGAATAAGAAGTTGCCATTGAATTGCGCGATCGCATTGGTGTTGATTTGGTCGTAGTGAAATTCCAGCCCGAATTTCATGGTGTGACGCCCCACGACTCTTGAGAAATTGTCAGTCCATTGAAAAGTATTGTTGACCTGCTTCAGTTCGTTGGCGTTTGTCCCGATGGAGAACGCATTGAACACGATGTTTTCAACCCCTTCGCCTTGTGGATTGAGCGGTACGATGCCAGGTGTTCCCGCCCCGGTCACAAATCCCTGCGATGCCAGGCTGATACCGAGTCCGCCGATCGGTTTTCCCAGATCGCTGTGGTCGCGCATGTAGGTGAAATGAAATTCATTGACCGCCGTCGACCCCAGAGTTTTCGTGTCACTCAGGCTAAGCAACTGAGCCCGGCCTAGGTACAGCGCGTTGAAGCCCGGCACACTCGCCCCGCTCTGCGCCACCGGATACGGATTGTTGAGAATGTAGTCGTCTAGAAAATAGTATGCCGAGAGCACCCCCCAGTGACTGTTATGGTCGAGTCGATAGGCGCCCTTATCGTCCCGCAGAGTTTCGTTGTAGGCGGAGGTCGCGAATTCGTTCGTGCTTACGTTCGGCAGGGGAATATATTGCAGCAGATTCTTGGCCGGGGCTGACCATTCGCTTTCCGGTATAACACCATCCGGAAAAACGCCGCTGCGCTCGGCGACAGTTGGCACTGCAATATCGCCCGTGTCCACACCCTGCGTCAATCGAGTCCCTTGGTAATCAGCGAAGAAAAACGCCCTGTTCCTTCGAATCGGGCCACCGAATGTTCCGCCAAACTGGTTTTGGTCAAAGGCGCCGCGTGTCGGAGAAAAGTAGTTGCGGGCATCAAGACTCGTGTTGCGAACGAATTCAAACGCATCGCCATGAAACGCATTTGTACCCGATTTTGTAACGACGTTGATCTGGCCTCCGCTGTGTCCTCCATATTCCGCATCGAAGTTGCTGGTAAGGATGCGGAACTCGGCGACGGAGTCGAGGTTCGGAATGATCGCTGTTCCAGAATTCACGTCTTCCTCAGCGTCGCTTCCGTTCACCGTGAATGCATTCGAGAACTCGCGTTGTCCGTTGATCGAAATCGTACCGGGATTCAACCCACCTGAGGGCGAAAGGGCACTCACACCCACGTCCTGCTGCGTGTTCGAGGTAAGGGACGTCGTTGGAACCACGCCCGGTTGGAGTGCCAGAAGATCCGTGTAACTGCGCCCATTCAAAGGCACGGCGGCCATCTTCTTACCGCTGATCACTTCGCCCATCTGCGTCTCGGACGTTTCCGCGTGGACCGCGGTGTCAATTACCGTAACCGCATTCCCTTGCGCGCCCACATCGAGGACCGCGTCGACGGTCAACGCACGGTTCGTGTCGACGGTGATCGCGGTTCGCTGGTAGAGCCTGAAGCCTGTCTTCTCGATCGCGATGGTGTAACGTCCTACGGAGAGTTCGGGAAAGGAGTAAAACCCACGGCCGTTGGTCGCGCCCCGGACCTGCACTCCGGTATCAACGTTGTTTGCGATTACGGTTGCATCAGGAAGTACAGCACCGCTTGCGTCCTTCACTGTACCGGACACACTTCCACCCGTCCCGGCCCGCGAGTTGACAGCGGCGAGCATAACCATAGCAAAGGAGAGAAATAACGTAAGACGTTTCAAGAGATTAAAGAGAAAAATCAAATTCAGACCCTGCACCAACCGGCCATGCTGCCGTTCTCCTTAGGAACCTTACCGACTTCCGGCAAATCCCTCACAATGCGACTAAGTCGCAAATATCCAAGCAAAAAAGAAAACCCTAACTCCCGGTTCTTTGACACCGTTTGCAAATTCCGCCCACTTCCAGTCGCACAACGCGGATCTGGAAACCGCTCTGCTGGACCATTTCTTTCCTTAGTTTGTCGAAAGATAGGCTCACGTACTCCATGATGGCGCCGCATCGGAAGCATGCCATGTGGCAATGATCACGGCTGGTCTTTGCTTCGTAATAGTGCTTCTCGCCCTCGATGTGCATCAAATCCAGCTCGTCGATCAACCCATGTTCCTTAAGTAACGCAATCGTTCGATAGACGGTGGCTCGATCGATAGCCACATCCTGTTTCCTGGCAATCTCCAGCAGCGTGGCAACATCGAGATGCCGGGGCGAATCTTGAATAATGCCGACAAGTAAGCGTCGCTGAGCGGTCATGCGTATTCCCCGCGCCGCCAGTTCTTTCATCAGGGAGGGACGGGTAATGGTGTCACCTTTCGACCTACCCAGCTGCGAGTCACTCGCAACAATGGCCTCAGTTTGCATGTCCTCCCTCTCCCCCCCCGCTAGTTGCAACCTCGTCGCAATATGTAAGATGATTGGACTTCACTCGGCTTTTGCTGTCAAGTGTCCCGTTCTGCAGCTCCGACTGAGTCGCTGTGAACTGTGCTTTCGAAGGTTCGCGCGGCAACAAAGGCTCCGGCCGGCACTAGCGCCCTCCCAAGGTGCATCGCTCCCGCTCTCTCGGCCCACTCATCCGCTAGCGAGCCCGCCCCGCCCGCCCTAGCCTACATCAAGGCACATCAACCATCACTCCGATCCGATCCCCCGGCGCGCTCCGCCCCACTCGCTAGCGCGCGGGCCCCGGCCTCCATGGGTCCAGGGTTCTGTGATAGTGGGGGGTGTAGCAAAATCCCCTCGTGTCGTATACACCCGTCAACGAATGGCCGCTCCAGCAAAAGCTGTCCCCCTCCGCATACAGTGGTCTTCAATATGATCTGCAAGAGTGATGGCGGCGGCGGCATCATTCTTAATCCGGCCCTAAAGGCTCTTTTACCGAATAAGAAAGAAGCAATTTTGTGTTTGTGAGCGAGCTCCGGAAAGGAGCGCTACAGAGTTCACGCCACTGGTCGAAAACGTAGTTATGGAAGCGGGGATTCGCGATTTTATGTGGAATTGCCTGCGGCACAGTTTTGCTGGCAGGCTTGTCATGGCGGGAGTGGATATCCGAACCGAATCAGAACTCCATGGGGCATAAAAGTATTGTCGTGACGATAAGGTACGCACACTTGGCTCCGGCTCACCTCCAATCGGCGGGCGAAAAGCTCGACGGGTATAATTCGGAGAAAGAGTATTCAATTGGAACCGGTACAGCCCCAAAAAGCGGGAGTGCCCGTAAGTTGTTGAGGGCCCGTAGCTCAAGCGGATAGAGCATCGGATTTCTAATCCGAGGGTTGCAGGTTCGATTCCTGCCGGGCCTACCACTCGACCCATTGACCCTGTTGGCTAATTCGCTGATTGGGGTTCGCCACTTTTCGCCGTTTCAGGTTCACTATGCCCGAAACTATGCCCGTCCCGATGTGATTGCAGCATCTTCATGGCGTCCATGATGTCAGCTTGGGAAACGATTGCGTAGCATAGCTGGTCCGTTCCAGACTTACTGGTTGTATCTGCGGAGACTCTGATGCCAAGCCCTGTACTTCCCCTCAGCCAGTCACGGCGTACTTGGAACCTGGGAAGGCGCATCAATGTGAACCGCGACCGGCAGGGTTGGATCACTGCGGTTTCCGTTCTTGTCGACAGCCACTAGCCGGTGACCACGGCCCGGAATCCCCACACTTCCGTTGAGCCTTTACATCTGCCATTCAGAGTCCTGGTGAGCACCCCGAGTTCGAGCAAACCTGAACCACCTCACTATTTCTTTGATTAGTCGTTCGCCACGCGCTCGTCAACTAACGGTGCTGGAAAAACACCTGACTCGTTAAGACAGACTGCCTGGGAGTCGACTACGAACACGGCATAGTCTTCCAGTCGTTCAATCTGATGCCGAGCATGTCATTGGTGATTTACTTCGAGATTATGAATTGGAAATGGCTTCCATTGCATGGCGATTGCTGCGTTCGCCGTCAATAAAGGTGATGCTACTGCAGCAGGACGCAGTATTCAGATAACGCTCATGTCGCGGCAGATCTACTTGCGATCAGCGGTTGGGATTCCAGGGAAAGCTGGCCAGATAATCCTCAAGAACTTCGTTGCGGAAATCATCGCGCAAAAGGAATTGGTCAAAGTCCTTCGTGTTTCCGAAGCCAAACGCGCGGCGCAGATGTATGCCTGCACCCTCGAGAGTCGGCTTGGATTTAGTGCGCCGTTTCACTGGGCGATTGACATGGTAGCCTCCAGCACAGAAAGTCTGCGCCGCTAAACGCGGCACAAGTGGCGCTCACGCGCGCCGCGATCTCTCCCACGAGCTTTTCAGCTATCCCCGTAAACCGGCACGGCTGCTCCCTGAATCACTTTGGCATCGTCACTGCACAAGAATAGGATGACGCGCGCGATGTCATGGGGATTCGGCCACTTGGCAAAGTCGGCGTTGGGCATGGCTTTGCGGTTCGCCTCTGTGTCGATAATGCTGGGAAGTATCGAATTCACACGCACCCCGGAACCCTTCAGTTCCACAGCCAACGAGTCCATCATTGCCAATGCGGCCGCCTTTGATGCGGCATAGGCGGCTGCACCGGCACCGTGATCCAACGCCGCCTTTGCCGCAACGTTTACGATCGCTCCATGTTTTTGTTCTAGCATCGCTGGTATCGCTGCGCGCGACAACGTGTACCCCGAACGCAAATTCAGTGCGAGCAGTTGGTCGAAAACCTTCGTCTCCAGTTCCCACAAGTTCACGCCGCCGGCGTAGCCGCCCACAGTATTCACTAGGGCGTCCAGGCGCTTATGTTCTGCGAGAACTCGGTCGAGTAGTTGGCGCACCGCGGTTTCGTCGGTGACATCAACAAGGTGCCCTTCGATCGACGAGCCCTTCGCGCCGGCTTCGCTCTTGAGAGCATCAAACTCCTTCTGCTCCCGATAAGTTACAACCACCTGGGCGCCGGCCTCCAGAAACGCCAGGCTTACCGCACGTCCCAATCCGCCCGTGCCACCGGCGACCACGACCAACTTGCCTGAGAATCTCATATTCATTCCGCCGTCTACGCCGCCACTTGTCCGCTAAGCTTGAAAAATGCGAGCAGATCTGCATTGATTTGGTCCTTGTGGGTCGAGCACATGCCGTGCGGCAAACCTGGATAGACTTTCAGTTTCGCTCCCTTCACCAGCTTGGATGAGAGAAGCGCCGAGGCCCCGATCGGCACAATCTGGTCGTCATCGCCGTGAAGAATGAGCGTAGGCACATCGAACCTCTTGAGATCGTCCGTGAAGTCCGTCGCGGAAAAAGCCTTGATGCAGTCGAAGGCGGCCTTGAATCCAGCCTGCATTCCCTGGAGCCAGAACGAGTCGCGCAGTCCTTGCGAAACCTTGGCACCCGGACGGTTGGCGCCGTAAAACGGAGCGCTTAGATCCTTGAAGAACTGCGATCGGTCGGCAAGAACGGCAGCGCGGATCTGGTCGAATACGTCAATCGGCAGACCGCCAGAATTGGCCGCTGTTTTCAGCATCAGTGGCGGCACCGCTCCGATGAGCACGGCTCGGGCGACACGTTTCGTGCCGTGGCGACCTATATAGCGGGCCACTTCGCCGCCGCCCGTGGAGTGACCGATATGAATCGCATCCTTCAAATCGAGCTTTTCGACAAGCATCGCGAGGTCATCGGCGTAGGTGTCCATCTCGTTACCATCCCACGGCTGGCTCGATCGGCCATGGCCGCGACGGTCATGGGCGACACAGCGATAGCCGCGCTCGGCGAGAAATAGCATCTGGTCTTCAAAGGCATCCGCATTCAGAGGCCAGCCATGACTGAAGACTACGGGCGGTCCTGTGCCCCAGTCTTTGTAGTAAATCTGAGTGCCGTCTTTCGTTGTGATCGTAGGCATAAAATGCTCTCCTTAGTTTGGATTTCTCTCTGCAAACGCCGCGGCTTCCGCCAGCGGAAGCCACACTTGAAAACGTGTGTCACCGGGCTTCGAAGTCACCTGAATACTGCCTCTGTGTTTCTTCACAATTCGCTGAACCGTGTCGAGGCCCAGCCCCGTTCCCTCCCCTACCCCCTTGGTTGTGAAGAAAGGTTCAAAGATGTGCGGCTTGACCTCAGGTGAAATTCCGGGACCGTTATCGCCGATCTCAACCACAACGCAATCGTCGTCGCGATACGTTCGCACTCGAAGCTCGCCTTTTCCCCCCATCGCGTCGATGGCATTATCAATGAGGTTGGTCCAGACCTGATTGAGTTCGCTGCCGAATGAATTCACGAGAAGCGGAATGCGATGATAGTAGCGCTGCACGACCACTCCGCGTTTGAGCTTGTGGTTCAAAATGGTGAGCGTGGTTTCCAGGCTTTTCACAATATCGACATTTTGCACCGGCGCCTGGTCCATGTACGTGTATTCCTTGATCGCACGGACCAGGTCAGAGATTCGCGATGTGCTGCTCTCGATTTCGTTCAACAGGTTCGCTACCTCGACCGAGGCGCCAATTCTCACCAGAGCGGCTCGGGCAGTGCCGGCATCGAGCGCCGCGAACAACGATTCCAGCATTTCCGGCTTGATGTTCTTTCTTGCCAGATCGGCCGCCAGTTGCCACAAGTCGTTCTGCCCGTGACTGCGTAATAAGGAATCAACCTGCTCTTCCAGATCGCTGGCAGTCAGCGCATCGGGCGGAGGTTCATCGCTCTGGATGAACGAAGTTTCCAGCTTTTCGATTTCTGTTTTCTGCGCAGAAGTGAGATCGCGCCTCCCCAGTTCAAGACTCGCGTCCTTGATTTTCTTCAGGATGTCGCGCAATTGGCTGGCGGCACGTTTCGCGGCGGAAGCAGGGTTATTGAGCTCGTGAGCCAAGCCTGCGGAAAGCTTTCCCAAGGCGGCCAATCGGTCTCGTTGTTGCTCGACCCGGGTGGTTTCACGGATCCGGTCGGCCATCAGGCCCACCAAGCGCTTGGCCAACTCCGGCATCTTCTGCACGAGATCCGGAAGCAGTGCCGCCGGAAATCGCAAGATGCGGCTGTCCGTGACTGCCCGCCCATTCAGGGTAAACTGCTTCATCCTTGAAAACGGAAGTACTCCAGTGACATCGCCCGCCGTCAGAGAAAAAGCGACAGTTTCGCCGCTCATCTCCCCGTGGAGCTCAAGTTGCCCCTCAAGGATCACAAACATTGCATCCGCGGGAGTGCCTTGGCGCAAGTAGGTGTCGCCCGCTTTGTAGCGGAGTTCTTGCGCCTGGCTGATGAACCAGGCGATCTGATCGTCCGGCAAATCCGCGAATGCCGGGACGAGAAGTAGCTCCGTATTGTCGACCATTTATACCTTGCTCAAGTACTGATGGATGAACTGCACCGCCACCGATCCTTCGCCGACACCTGAAGCGACCCGCTTCACCGAACCATGCCGCACATCACCCACCGCAAAGATGCCGGGAATATTGGTCTCGAGCAGGAATGGATCTCGGTCGAGCATCCAGCCCTTGGGACGTTGTCCGTCCCAGATAAGATCGGGGCCGGTCAAGAGGAATCCCCGTTCATCCCGCTCAACCAGATCTCCCAGCCAGTCCGTGCGCGGCAGCGCTCCAATAAAGATGAACATCGAACTTGCCGTCACCCGCTCCACCGTGTTGGTATCAGAACATAGCACCGAAATCTCTTCCAGACGCGTTTCACCATGCGCCTCGACCACGCCGGCGTGGGCCCACAGTTGAATGTTGGGCGTCTCTTTAATTTGGTCGATCAGATACTGGGACATGGTGCTGGCCAGTGAGTCCCCGCGCACCAGCATGACGACGCGTTCCGCATACCTGGCGAAGTTCATAGCGGCTTGGCCCGCCGAATTTGCACCGCCCACCACGTAGATGACTTCACCCTTGCAGGACAGGGCTTCCGTCGCGCCACCGCCGTAGTAGACTCCGGCACCCTGCAGCCGATCGATTCCGGGGGCCTCCAGTCGGCGCCACTGCACTCCGCTCGCGATCATCAGTGCGTGGCAGGATATTTCGCTGCCGTCAGCCAGCTTGATGATGCGATACGATCCTTCGGCGCGCACGCCGACCGCTTCCTGAGGAGCCAGAATCTCCACCCCAAAGCGCTGAGCCTGCACCACCGCGCGCCGGGCCAGGTCATTACCACTGAGTCCCGCCGGAAATCCGAGATAATTTTCAATCCGCGAACTCATGCCCGCCTGGCCTCCCGGCGCTTCGCGCTCAATCATCACCGTATGCAATCCCTCCGACGCGCCGTAAACCGCGGCCGCCAGACCCGCCGGTCCACCACCAACAATCGCCAAATCGTAGAAGTCGGTTTGCGCACGCGTCCGCAAGCCGACTTTTTGCGCCACATCCGCGGGCAGGCTCTCCAGGAGCTTCGTTCCATCGGGAAAGAGCACGACCGGGAGACTGGCGGCTTCCGAACCCAGAGCCTCCAGCAGACGCTTGGTTTCGGGGTCATTGGCGGAAGATTCCACGTCGATCCACTGATAGGGAACGCGATTGCGCGCCAGGAAGTCCCGCAACTCATACGATCTCGGCGACCACCTGGTGCCGAGAACCCGGATCCCCTGGAAAGCCGGCCGATAGGAAGCTTGCCAATCATCGAGCAAGTCATTCAGCTGCGGATACAGATGCTCCGCCGGAGGGTCCCATGGCTTCAAAAAGAAGTAGCTGATGCTGGCTTGATTGATGGCACTGATCGCAGCGCTTGTGTCGGCATATGCGGTGAGCAACGCACGCTTTGCATCGGGATAGATGTGCATTGCTTCCTGCAGAAATGTGACCCCGTCCATCCGAGGCATACGCTGGTCTGCGAGCAGCAAGGCCACGCTGTCATTGCGCACCTTCATCTGTTTCAACAGATCCAATGCCCCGTCGGGAGAGTCGCTCCCTATGACGCGATACTCCGCACCGTACTGCGAACGCAAGTCACGCTCAATCGCCCGCAAAACATCGGAGTCGTCATCGACACTCAGTAAGATCGGTTTCGGCATGTTTCGGTCTCAGTCCAGATCTAGAACCTGAATCCTACGCGCGCATTCAAGCTGCAAGCTCGCCCGCCTCGATCTCGTCCACATAACACCAGATCCAGCTTTCTCCCGGTTCGATCGAACGCATAAGCGGATGTTTCGTGTGGTGGAAATGCTTGGTGGCGTGTTTGTTCTTGGACGAGTCGCAACAGGCCGCATGTCCGCAGATCAGGCACATACGCAGGTGGACCCAAGTATCGCCAGTCTTAACGCAGTCCTCACACACATGCTTGTTGGTTTGTCTTATTTTGATCTGGTCAAGGTGAGTGCATCCTTCGGGCATCGATTCCTCCCTTCGTTTACGAGCGAAAAAACAATACAAAGTCATTCCGCGATTAGCAGGTTCTCGGCAAAGGGCCACTGCTCGTCAATCCATTGGGCCTGACAGACAAAGCCGGAATCGCCCGCCATTCGGAAGACTTCTTCCGCCGAGTACTTGTGGCTGCTTTCCGTCCAGATGGTCTCTCCCTCCAAAAGCTCGACGCGCAGATCCGCTGCGGGGATGTGCACCGTCTGCCGCCCCCTTGATTGCAGATGCATTTCAACGCTCCGAGCTTCGTAGTTGATCCTCGCGACGTGAGCGAATTGGCCCAAGTCAAAATCGGCATCGAGCTCACGATTGATGCGGGCCAGCAGGTTGAGATCAAAAGCGGCGGTCACTCCCAGGTCGTCGTCGTAGGCCTTGAGCAGTTGTGCGCTGGGCTTTTCCAAGTCGGTTCCCAGAAGAAGTGAATCGCCGGATTCGAGGATGCGACGAACCTCCGTCAGGAACTTCACCCCAGCGGGCCGATCGAAATTCCCGATGGTGCTCCCCAAAAAGAGAACGAAAAGGTGTCGGCCGCGCTGCCGCCGTGCTGCGACCTCCAGCAAACCGTCAAGATACTCGCGTTCAAATCCCACGATGCTGATCGAATCAATGTCGCTGAGTTCGCGCTCGCACATGGCCAATGCTGAGCGGGATAATTCGACTGGATAATAGAATGTTGGCTCCCGTTGGCAGAGCGCCTCGAGTATCCAGCGAGTCTTCTTGCCACTGCCACTGCCTAGTTCGGCCACGGCGACCGGAGAGTCCAGGTGGTCGACGATCTCAGACGCATGTCGTCGCAGCAAACGCTCATCGGCTCGCGTGAGTCCGTACTCGGGCAGATGACTGATCACTTCAAAGAGTGCCGAGCCCACATCGTCGTACAGGTATTTCGAGGGGAGTTCTTTCTGTCCCGGCCGCGTGAGCCCGGCGCGCACGTCGGCAGCGAAGTCGTAAGCTGCATTGGCCGTAATCGCATGAACCAGCATTTCTGAATTCCCTTCGATCATGATTCGATAATCAGCGGCGTACGCAGCGGAAACCCGCGTACACGTATTGGTAATGGGCCTGAAACCAGTTTCGGAACGTGGGCCGCAGCATGCACGCGGCGGTACGCGCCGAACCGCCCTTCATAACGAAATGCTTGCCATCAAAGAAATCAGCCGAGTACCCGCGGTAGAACGGAAATGGCTCGAAGCCAGGAAACGAACCGAAAACAGTGGAAGTCCATTCCCAGCCGTTGCCCAACATATCGTGAATGCCGAAAGCGCTCTGACCTTCTGGAAACGAATTCACCGGCACGGGATCCCAACGATAAAAATCAAAATTTCCGAGGCGGGGCTTGGGCACCTCATTGCCCCACGGGTAAACTCTTGTCTGTCCGTCGAGGGTGCCGTAGGCGGCACGCTGCCACTCCGCTTCCGTGGGGAGCGACTTCCCTGCCCAGCGGGAGTAGGCCATTGCCTCAGCGTGACTCACATACACAGGCCAGTCCAGCGGCAGCGGCACTTCGCTGAACATTGTGCGGCAAAACCAGTGATTGCCTTGTCGCTTCCAGAACAAGGGATGAGAAATTTCATGACCAGTCTTCCAGCCCCAGTCATCGTGGTCCCAGAAAGCCCGCGTCTCATAGCCGCCGGCCGACACGAACTCGAGATACTGCCGGTTTGTCACCTTGCACTGATCAATCTCAAATTCGGGAACGTCCACCCCGTGAGCTTTAAATTCATTGTCCCACCCAAAGCTTTTGCCGCCCCGCGGGAGGCCCAGTGTCACGACACCAGCAGGAACTGAAACCACCCGGCGGGCGACGGGCGGACCAGCGAGATTCGGTGATTCGCGTTCCCGTACTTTCATATCAAGCGGCAACTGATGCAGCATGTAGGCCAGCGTTTCGGCGTGCATCAGTCGATGCTCAACCGCGACGTTAAGCAAAGTGGACAGGGGAAAGCCGTTGCCTGTCGCGGAGTGTGGATCGAGAATTACCTTCTCAAGACGCTTGTCGAGAGCGCCGCGGATATTGCCCACATAATCGCGGACCGCGTCCGCGGAGGGCCAGTCAGATGGCATATCGGTTGGGAGTCCGCCGCCGACTGGATCGATGCCGAAGGCAAACAGCCGATCATATTCAGGATGGACGCTCTTCAGTCCAAAGGCGCGTTCGTTCAGTAAATTCCAATCAAATGCTTCGAGGTGTCCCACATAGAAAATGATGCGGTGACGCTCCGGAATCGGCCGCTCATAAAGTGATCCGGCGCGGACCAAGCTGAAAAGTGCATCGCTCCGACGGCGAGCATCGGACATCCGCTTCATGAGCTCATGAGGAACTACGACGCTTTCTTCTGCAGCAAGCATTCGGCGCTCCCGGTCTGGTAGCGATGATTGGACGAATGGTGCGTTTGAAGGCAAGCCGACCCCCGACTCTACCCTCTGAGGGTTGGTTAGATGACAAGTGGCTTCGAGCGGTCGCAGGAGAACGCATTTTTATTTCGCGCCTTATTTGAACGCCCCCACTTTCGAGAAGCCCATAGAGCCGAGTGTAGGCGTGCTCTATTTAGTGGTAGGAGGAACCGTAGTCGTCGACGAAGGCAAGATCGTGCCGGATGTGTTCCCGGACCGAGCGCTGCTGGGGACGGGAAAGCGTCAGCATCGCGGATTGTCGGTTAGACGGAAGTAATCCGAACCTGTCGACGTTTGGTAAGAGAGATTTCGGCGTTCGTTGGTTTTCATCGCCAAGGGAGTCGCCCGTTCGTGCCATTCCCCCCCCGGCAATCAGAACGTAGAGTAGGTGGTGAGCAGACTTCGGGGGAGGGCTGTTCAAACGGGCGTCCCGTGACTCTAACCGAGTCGGGGCGCTTTCGTTTTTGCGGCCCTTTGACCCCGTCTGCGGAGCGTGCGGCACACGCTTTCGGCGCGCTCGTCATTCTTTGGTTTTCTTTGGTTTTGGTCTCATCACTGCCCACTCCTTCTCCGTTAGCTCCCGTCCCAGCGCCGTGAACTCACCCGCCCCTTGCAGCCACTCCCCGCCATCCATGGTCACGACTTCTCCATTTACATACGCTGCGCCATCGCTGATTAAGAATGCGGCCAGGTTGGCAAACTCTTCGGTCGTCCCAAACCGTCCCAGAGGGTTTCGTTTCTTTGCCGCCTCCGCCAGTTCCGGACGCGGCAGCAGACGCGAAAACGCGCCTTCCGTCGGAATCGGCCCCGGCGCGATGGCGTTCATCCGAATCCCGCGATCGCCCCACTCGACTGCCAGGCTCCGCGTCAGCGCCTGCACGCCTGCCTTTGCCACCGCCGATGGCACTACATACGCCGAACCCGTCGTGGTGTAGGTGGTGGTGACGTTGAGCACCACGCCTCCGCGCCCCGCCGCCAGCCAGCGGCGTCCGCAAGCCATGGTCGTGTGCAGCGTGCCCATCAGGACAATGCCGATCACCGACTGAAACGCCCCCAACGAAAGCTCTTCCGTGCGCGCCAGAAAATTTCCGGCCGCGTTGTTCATGAGCACATCGAGCGGACCTTCGGCCCAGATGATCCCGGCCATCTCTTCGACCGCCGATGGGTCGCGCACGTCGCAGGGACGGGAGTGGATCTTGCCGCCGGTACGCTCGCGCAACTCCTGCTCGGTCGCTGCAAGAACCTCTTGCCGTCGTCCGCAGATATAAACTTCGGCGCCCAGTTCCAGAAACCGTTGTGCCGTAGCCTTGCCCAAACCGGTGCCGCCGCCGGTAATAAGAATGCGCTTGCCCTGAAGTAGATTGTTCTGAAACATTTGTTCTCCTACTCAGCCCCGAGCGGGGCGTATATATTCGTGAAATCTTGGCATCGCTAAAGCGAGGCCCTGATACGAATCAAATTCCTCTCGCGGACTTTACAGGGTCTTGCAGGGTTGGCCGCCAGGTACCGCTTTGTTCAAGTGACGCCAGCGCCCAGTTCGCATGCTCCGCGACCGCCGTGTCCGAATCCTCACAGAGTTTCTTTAGCGTCGGCACAAATTTTTTGTCGCCGCTGTTCCCCATCGCAATCACCGCATTCCGGCGCAGGCCGGAAAGCTTTGTACGCCGGACCGGAGATCCTCGAAACACAACCCGGAACTCTTCCTGTTGCATTTCGGCCAGCCAGTCGAGTGCAGGATTGACCAGACCCTCCCTCGCCTCGAACTCCGCCGCAGAAGTCACCGGCGCCTTGCGGTTCCACGGGCAGACGTCCTGACAGATGTCGCATCCGAAGACGTGCCGTCCCATGACGGTGCGCAGCTGGGCCGGAATCTCGTTCCGCTTCTCGATAGTCAGATAGGAAATGCACAGCCGGGCGTCCAATTCGCCCGGCGCAACAATTGCCTGCGTTGGACACGCTGTGATGCAGCGAGTGCAAGTCCCGCAACGGTCCGGCGCTGGCTGGTCGGCCGTAGGTTCATTTTCCGTGAGCTCAAGCGAGGTCAGGATTACGCCCAGAAACAGCCACGATCCAAGCTGCTGGTTGATGATGCACGCGTTCTTGCCGATCCATCCGACGCCAGCGTACTTGGCGTACACGCGCTCGATGAGCGGGCCGGTGTCGACATAGGAACGTAGTTGGAGCGAGTTGCCAGTGGCGTCGAGTAGTTCGTGCAATTCATTTTCCACCTGTTGCAGGCGGCACAGTACGGAGTCGTGGTAATCCTCACGGGTCCAGGCGTAGCGCGAAATCCAGCCTCTGCTGGCGTGTTGCATCTGCACCTGAGTCGAGTAGGGATGCGCTGTGTTGTAGTTGATGGCGCACACGACCACGCTGCGCGCCCAGGGAGCGACCCGCGCCAGCAACGCACGCTTGAGTTCCCCGGTCTCATCGTGCGCTTCCAGGTACTTCATTTCGCCGTGTTTCCCATCCGCGATCCAAGCCGGAAAAACGTGCAACTCGCCGAAGTCTCGGACCGGCGCAATGCCGCAGAGGTCGAATCCGGCAGCGCGCGCGCACCGCTTGATGCGGGTTGGAAGGTCGGGAAGCAAGTGGGCAGCCGCTTGCGGCCAGTTCGGCCGCTGGGCGGAACTCAGATCCTCCAGAAAAGGCTACCACTTCACAGCGCTTTAGTCTGGCCGGTTAAGGGCTGACTTTCGAGCTTTTGCGCGCTCGCCCAGGCGCTGTTTTCTTGCCGTCATGGGTGAAGTGCTCGATCCGGTTCCGGCCTTTCTCCTTGGCCTTATAAAGGCCGGCATCAGCCTGATTCAGCAACATTTCCACTTCGTTTTTTCCTTCACAAGCAGAGACAGCGACACCCATACTCATAGTGATGAGTCTCTCCTCGCCGGAACAAACCACAGGTGTGTTGGCAATGATCTCGCGCAACTCATTCGCGCGCAGCAGAGCGTTGGGCAGATCGCAGCTGGGCAGAACCATAAGGAATTCTTCTCCACCATAGCGGCCAACGCCGTCGTAGACGCGCAGTTGCGCGCGCAGCCGCCGGCCGATTTCCCGCAGCGCCTCATCGCCGAAAAGATGGCCCAGGGTGTCGTTCACGTTCTTGAAATGGTCAACGTCGCAAAGAATCACGGCCACCGGCTTGCGCTCCCGGCGCGCTCGTTCCAATTCCCGCTCCAGCATGGCGAGAATTTCTCCGCGATTCGTCAACCCGGTGAGGCTGTCGTGGGTGGCGGCGTGGCGCATGGACTCGCGAGCGGAAACCAGTTGCTCCTGCAGGTCGAGGATCCGCTTACCGACCAGCAGGCGCGCCTTCAATTCCAGTTCGTCAAAGGGCTTGGCCAGATAGTCGTCGGCCCCGGCTTGCATGGCCTGGAGCATGTTCTGGCGGCCCTCCTTGCTGGTCAGCAAGATGACGTAAGTGTAGGGACTGGATGATCCGGCTTGGCGGATGCGCTGGCAAAGCTCAATGCCATCCAGATCGGGCAGCACCCAATCGAGCAGAACGAGCTTGGGAGCATCCGGTTGCTCCAGGATTCGCCCAGCCTCGGAGCCGCTCTCCGCGAGGGTGACGCCAAAACCCCAGCTTCGCAAATGATCGCCGATCAATTTGCGGTAGACTGCGGAATCATCGACCACCAAGGCTTGCATCAGTCTTGAACCTCCGACCTCCGCTGCGCCAAACCACGAACCGCCGCTCATTCATCCCCCTTGGCAGATCAGTACCCGATCTCACCATCATAAGACCAAGACGTTGCTTGAGGAGGACTGGCAATGGGCTGGCCCGTGTATACAGAGATACGTCTTGAAGAATCGGCAAACGGAGCCGATGCTTTAGTCAGTGGGCCAGCGGGCGTGTCGCGGCGCAAGCTCCCACGCGTCCGCATGCGGCGGCCTCGAAGAACGCTGGGACTTCCATCTTGCCTGAGGTTGACCTAGGCTTCGCCACCGGCCTAACATAGCCGCCGACGGCACTGAGGCCCGCGAATGATCGGCCAGACAGTCTCCCACTATCACATCGTTGGCAAGCTTGGTGGTGGAGGCATGGGCGTGGTGTATGAGGCGGAAGATACGCGCCTGGCCCGTCACGTCGCTCTCAAGTTCATTCCCCAGGAGATGATCAACGACCGGAAGTCGCTGGAGCGCTTCCTGCGCGAAGCCCGCGCCGCTTCCCAGTTGAACCATCCCGGCATCTGCACCATCCACGATATCGAGGACAACGGCGGACATCCCTTCATTGTCATGGAGAAGCTGGAAGGGGTGAGCTTGAAGGAGCGGATGCGGGGGAAGGCAATGGAAGTCGACGAGATTCTCGACATCGCCATTCAGGTGGCGGATGCTTTGGCGGCATCGCATGCCAAGGGGATCATTCATCGCGACATCAAGCCGGCCAATATTTTTGTGGCGCAGAGCGGTCAAACCAAGATCCTCGATTTCGGATTGGCCAAGTCGGCGCGCGAACCGGGATCGGACGAGGCGGCGATGGAGGACTCGCTGACGGCGGTGGGCGTGATTCCGGGCACAGCGGTTTACATGTCTCCGGAGCAGGCGCGCGGCGAAGAACTGGATCCGCGGAGCGATTTGTTCTCGCTCGGAGTCGTGCTCTACGAAATGGCGACGCGCAAAAAGCCTTTTGCGACCGGCAACGTGATTACCACGCTGGACGCAGTCCTGAATCAGAAGCCGGTCTCTCCCCTTCAGCTCAACCCCGCGCTCCCCCCGGATCTCGAAGGCATCATCGGCCGGGCCATGGAAAAAGATCGGGGCCACCGTTACCCGAGCGCGCTGGCGATGAAGGGCGATCTGCAGTCGTTGAGGAGGGAAACGGAATCGGGGTTGACCAAGAGCGGGGCGCGGCGGCCAGCCTTGCCCTATCGCATAGCCACGAATACGTTTCAGTCCTCGAGCAAGTTTTCAACTTATCTTCTGCTGGGAATCAGTGCGCTGCTGCTCACGGTTTTGGTCGCGGTAGGAGCGTGGTGGTTCAGACAGCGTCAGATCTCGGGCGGTGGCGCGCCGAAGAACACCATTGCGGTGCTGCCGTTGCAAAACATGAATGGCGACATCAGCGTGGAGTTTCTTCGTTTCGCGCTGGCCGATGAAATTGCCAACACGCTCACTTATACCCGGACACTTGATGTTCGCCCCTCCGCGATCACGCGAAAGTTTGTAGGCAATGACGTCGATCCGCAGAAGGCGGGCCGCGCCGTACACGTGGCCAACGTTCTGACCGGACACTTCCTGAAGCAGGGCGACCGCCTTCTGATTACGCTCGAAGCGATCCAGGTGGATGGCAACCGGCTTTTGTGGCAGACCAACGTGACCGCGCCGGCGCAGGACCTGATCGCATTGCAAGCGCAGATGGCTGCCCAGATACGACAAGGGTTGTTGCCGGCGCTCGGAGCGGCCGGTGGTTTTCTCGATACCGGCACGCGCCCGAAAAACGCGGAGGCCTACGATCTCTACCTGCATAGCCTGGCGCTGCCTCACGATCCTGGGCCGAACAAGGATGCCATCGCGGTTCTGGAGCATGTGGTCGAAGTCGACCCAACCTATGCGCCGGCATGGGAACAGCTCGGAGTGCGTTGCTACTATGACCAAGAATTTTCCAATGGTGGCGAGGCGATGTTCCAGCGCTCCAACAAAGCCTGCGAACGTGCCGTAGAACTCGATCCGAATCGGGTCGTTGCCGCTGGACAGCTGATTGACAATTCCGTTGAGCGAGGTGAACTCGGCAAGGCATATCAGGCGGCGCAGGCGCTGGTCAAGCGTCGTCCGGAGAGTGCCTACGCCCATTTTACGATGGGCTATGTCTATCGTTACGCCGGGATGCTGGAGCAATCGGCGAATGAATGCAACACTGCGCTGGCGCTTGACCCCGGTAATTACACCTTTCGCTCTTGCGCCTGGGCGTTCATGGAGTTGGGTAAAACCGAACGGGCCGCGGATTTTGTCCGTCTGGATGCCGGTTCGGAATGGGCTGCGTATATCACGCCATCCATCCTTCTGCGCGAGGGGAAGATTGCGGAAGCGCGCGAGGCCGTGAAGCGCATGCC
>JBEKWL010000045.1:0-21708 GCA_049513095.1 Terriglobales bacterium | reverse complement strand
TCCGGCAAGTCCACCCTGATGAACCTGATCGGCTGTCTCGACTCGCCTTCCAAAGGCCAATACTGGCTCAACGGACAACTGGTCAGCGAACTCGACGACGACGAACTGGCCCGCATCCGCAATAAGGAAATTGGCTTCGTCTTCCAGACTTTCAATCTGCTCGCCCGTGCCACGTCGCTGCACAACGTGGAACTGCCGCTGATCTATGCCGGAGTTCCTTCTGAAGAGCGTGCCCAGCGCGCCCAGGCCGCGCTGACTTCGGTCGGCATGGAAGACCGCATGAACCATAAGCCCAACGAACTCTCCGGCGGACAGCGCCAGCGCGTGGCCATCGCCCGCGCTCTGGTCAATAAGCCGGCCATCATCCTCGCCGACGAACCGACCGGCAACCTCGACTCGCAAACCGGCAACGAGATCATGGCGTTGTTCGATCGCCTGCACGCCGAAGGCAATACGATCGTACTGGTGACCCACGAGCACGACATCGCCGAGTACGCCCACCGCATCGTCTCCATCAGGGACGGCGTGGTCGCCAAGGATGAGGTGAAGCAGTAAGACAGTCCATCTGACGCCCGGAGAGATGAGACTTGCCCCGTCCCCGATCTGTCCCCATGTTCTCACCATAGCCAAAACTTCGGGTTGGGTTTTCACGACGCCAAAATTCTCTCGTATGTTACGTAGGAGTGAGGAGGGGTGATGCTTGAACCAATAGACGCGTGGGGAGTGTTTCCGTTGCTGCTCCTAGTCAGCGGATACGCAGCGATGGAACGTGGTTCCGAATTGATTGAACCGCGAGATTTGATCAAGGCAATCTACATTGCCGATCTTGAACATGTTTCGGCCTTCTGGGATGCCTGGGAAGGCTTCGAAAGACTAGTCAACGATGAAGTGCTAGCCAATGGGCGCCTCAGGAACATACATTAATCGAATGCTCTACCTTGTTCGGCTAGAACTCGCGATGAGGGATAGTCCTGACGGCTTCACTGGGCTTGGCAGACCTTCTCCGTCACTGCAGACAATAGTGGCCACAGCCAGAAAGCTCGCATCTGATCGCTCAGGCGCGGTCGCGACACCCTCGTCGCGCGAACTCCTTTTCGCCACATGTTCGTTGGATCCAGAGCTCTCGGAGTCTCTGCAGAAATCCGGCCTACAGCTTGCCAAACTTGCGGATGCGGTAACGAAATGAAGACTTCTTGTAGAGGACCTTCTGCACGCGTTTGCGGAGAGTTTTCTTGCGCTCCAATTTCGGAGTCTCGGTGGGATGTGATTACTGCTGCCGCGTGCTTACGCTACTCGCCTTCTGCACCGGTTCAGCTGGGCTGATTTCCGCCGCACCCGCCACAAAGAAGTTGTGGTCGTAAAGATTGCGGTACATGCGGCCTGCGATCTCCGCCGCTTTGGGCCCGAAGGTCGGACGTCCGCCCTGCAGGAAGACGACGGTCACAATGCGTCCGATGTCGGTGTTGGCGTATGAGGCGAACCATCCGAAGCGCGTGCCGGCGTGCGAACACGTGCCCGTCTTGCCTAAGATCGATTCTTCGTTAAAATTCAAACGCACGCTGCGCGCCGTGCCGTAGGCGACGGCTCCGGCCATGCCGTCGGAGAGTTCGGGAATCACCGGTTCGATGTCGAGATGGCGCTTGACGCGTGGCTGGAAGTTGGCGACGGCCTCCGGGCTGCTCGGATGTTGCAGGTAGTAGAGCGTGCCGCCGTTTGAAATCGCCGTCACCAGCGCGCCCAGTTGCAGCGGAGTCATCGAGATGCCCTCGCCAAATGAGCACATCTTGCTGACGCCACCAAGTTTGGCGGGAATTTCTGTCTCTGGATACGTCCCCAACTGCTCACCCGGAATGTGATAGCCGGCGAGTTCGCCGAGCCCGAACTGGTGCGCGTAGTATTGCACCTTTTCGAAGCCCAGTTTGCGCCCGACCGCTTCGAAGTAGGCGTTGTTCGAGTGCGCCAGCGCCTCCGTTAGATTCATGCGGCTGCGGCTCCCGAGCGAAACTTCCGTTTGCTCGTCGATCACGCCTTCGCTCAGTGCCGCCAGAGCCACGGAAAGTTTGATGGTCGAGCAAGGCTGCGCGCCGCTTGAAAGCGCGAGCCTTTGATTCACCATCGCGAGCACGCGTCCGCTGGTCGGCTCGATCGCGACCACCGTGCCGTTCATGTTGCCCAGGGCATCGATCGCGGCCTGACGAACCACGGGATCTTCGCCGCCGGTCACGTCACCTTCGGTAATATCGGATGCGAACGAACTGGTGTGGAAACGCTCGTAATAACGATGACGGCGAGAGGTACTGGAATAAAGTGTGCTGGAAGAACGCGTGCTCGAAAAGCGCGTGGCGCCAGAACGCGTTCTGGCATATGGGGAGCGCGGAGCCCGGCTCCGCGCCAGCGTCCGCATGCGTTTCTTCGCGTGCTGATTTTCCGTAACCCCGCGAGCTTTTCGGCGCGGTGTGAGCGCTGGCGGGTTGACGCTGGCTGCGATTCCACTCGCTTCCAGCAGCATTGCCAATCCCAAGAAAAATGCGAGACGAAGAAACCAGGCCCTAAACGTCACTTCACCATCCCCGGTCGTACTCGGCCAATCTGCTGCTTAGTCCATCTGTCGGCCCAGTTAACTTGGATGCAAAAGCCTCGCCAAATCACGAAACCGAAGGCGCCTCTCCTGCAACTGTCCGATAGTAGGCGATTTATGTCGATCGGCGCAATGCAAAAGTACAAAGGTGTCCATAGCGGAATCTGCACGATAACTACTTGAATAAATTGCACTTAATGTGATTTCGTGAGAGGGACACGCCCCTTGGTAATCGGATCGTCTTGTTACCTTTAAAGGTACTAGGTTACTGCATCAGTTTGCACATTCGCGCCGACGCCGGGCCAAGAGTTCAGGAAGACCGCGATCAGCAACTGCCAAAATATCGTCATCGCAAGCGAACGGCGTACGTTTTTCCGATTTTCTGGCGGCGTTTATCCTTCCCCTACATCACTTCGCTGCGTTTCCGCAGGAAGGCTGGAATGTCGAGATCCTCCACCTGGTAGCCGGGAGCGGCCGACCGCATCGCATCGAGCGAAATCACCTCGGCTGCATGCAGCGCACTAACCGGCCCCGATTCCTGAAAAGACACCGGCGCGGGATCTGGCTCGAAGCTCGCTTCAGGCACGAACACCGGCTCGGGCTCGGCCACCGGTTCGGGCTCGCGTAAGTGATCCCGCTGGCGCGAAACCTGATGCGAAACCTCTCGCGAAACTATGACCGGATCGTAGTTCTCGTGGTGGCGCGGACGACGCATCTCCGACTCTTTAAAGCCAGTCGCGATCACCGTAATCTTGACCGAGTCTTTCATCTTCTCGTCCAGAACGGCGCCGAAAATGATGTTCGCGTCTTCATGAGCCGCGCCCTGAATGATGGTGCAAGCCTGCTGCACTTCGGCCAGCTTCAGCGAATTCGAGCCCGTGATGTTGATGAGAATGCCGCGAGCCCCGTCGATCGCGCCCGCCTCCAGTAGCGGAGAGGCAATGGCTTTCTGCGCGGCTTCTACCGTGCGGTGCACGCCGGCTGCGGTTGCCGTGCCCATCACCGCATAGCCCATGCCCGCCATGATGGCCTTCACGTCGGCAAAGTCGCGGTTGATGATGCCCGGAATGGTAATGATGTCGGAGATGCCCTGCACTCCTTGCCGAAGAATATCGTCGGCGATACGAAAGGACTCGAAGAAGCCCGCGTTCTCGGCCACGGCGAGCAATTTTTCGTTGGGGATCACGATGGTGGTATCGACCGACTCCATGAGTTCGGAAATACCGCGCTCTGCCTGCCCCATGCGGCGTTTGCCTTCAAAGGCAAAAGGCTTGGTAACCACGGCCACGGTGAGCGCGCCCATTTCGCTGGCGAGCGAGGCGATAATCGGCGCCGCGCCGGTGCCGGTGCCGCCGCCGAGCCCGGCGGTGACGAAAACCATGTCGGCGCCTTCCATGGCTTCGATGATTTTGTCCGAATCTTCGAGCGCCGCTTTGCGGCCAATCTCGGGATTGGCGCCGGCGCCCAGTCCGTTGGTCAGCTTTACTCCGAGTTGAATCTTGGTAGCGGCGCGCGACATCCGCAGCGCCTGCAGGTCGGTGTTGGCCACAATGAATTCGATGTGTTCCATGCCCGAATCAATCATGCGATTGACCGCGTTGTTGCCGCCGCCGCCAACGCCGATGACCTTGATGCGAGCGTCGTTGCGGGCTTCTTCGTTGAAGCAGATGCGAAGTCCGTTGTCTTCATTCATACGTCACCTCGTAAGTCAGTTCTCAGTTGCCACTTTTCTAGTTCGTAGAGACGGGGCTTGCCCCGTCTCCGCTGCGGGCGAAGACGCGGCAAGCCTCGTCTCTACGAGAGATCACGCGCCCTTCCCCGCGAACAGAGCTTTCATGCGCGAGCCAAAGCTCGGCTCCTGCAAGCCGCGGGCAAGTCGGGCGCGGTGGCCGTAATACACCATGCCCAACACCGTCGCAAACTCCGGTTCGGCCAAAAACGACGGCAGCCTCGCCATTGGCGTCGGCCAGGCAAGCCGCGCGGCCTTGCGCAGCACGGATTCCGCCACGTCGAGAATCCCGGGAAGCCGCGAAGCTCCACCGCTCAGCACGAATCCCGCGATGCAGTGCTCAAGAACGCCCGCGTGGCGCAGGCTTTCGCGCAGCAACTCGAAAAGCTCGCGGGCGCGCGGCTCAAGAATCTCGCCCGCCATGCGCTGCGGCATCATGCGCGAGGGCCGGTCTCCCACCGACGGCACCTCGACTTCGTTGCCCTCGGGGATGAGCGTCGGCACCGCGTTGCCAAAGTTTTTCTTGAGCGTCTCCGCCGCCGCCAGCCCCGTGCACATGCCGACCGAGAGATCGCTCGTAAAGTGGTCGCCGCCGATGGGGATGACCGCCGTGTGCGCGACTGCACCCTGCTGAAAAACGATCAGATCGCACGACCCCGCGCCCAGATCGACAAGGCAGACCCCAAGTTCGCGTTCGTCCGACCGCAACACGGAGTCCGCGCCCGCGAGCGGCTCAAAAATTGTATCGTCCACGTGCACGCCAGCTTTGTTCACCGCGGTCACCAGATTCTGCGTCGCGCTTGAAGAAGCCGTCACAATGTGTACGCGCACCTCGAGCCGCGTGGCCATCATGCCCGTGGGATCCTGCACCCCCGGCTGATCGTCGAGAATGAACTCCTGCGGCAGCAAATGGAGTATTTCGCGATCGGCGGGCAAGGGCACAGTGCGCGCCTTGTCCACGGCCTGGCGAATTTCCTCGCGCCCGATCTCTCGCGACCGCGTGCCGAAAGTAATGCCGCCGTGGCTGTTCATCCCCCGGATGTGCGCGCCCGCAATCCCCACCAGCCCGTGCTCGATGGCTATGCCCGCCACGTCTTCCGCATGCTCCACCGCTTTCTGGATGCTGCTTACGGCCTTGTCGAGTTCGGTGATCACGCCCTTGCGCAAGCCCCGCGATTCGCTGATCCCGTGGCCGCGATAACGCAATCCGTTCTCGCTCAGTTCGGCCACCAGAACGGAAGTCTTGGCGCTGCCTACGTCAATGGCGGTGATGAAATTGGGCTCATGATTCGGCATAAATAACGCTCGGCATAATGATGATCGCTAGTTCTGCGGAGTCTCCTTCCGAATGGCAGCGCTCGGTTTCTTCTGTCCCCTGACAGCCGCGGGCGGTGGCGACGCAGCCGGATGCGGCGCCGCTGAATTTTTCGCGGCAGCGACTGGCGCCGCGTTTCCCTTCGCCTTCAGCGCCACTTGATTGACTGCCGCTTGTTTAACCGGCGCTGGTTTTGCCGGAGCTGCTTTTGCCGGAGCTGGTTTTGCCCGAGCATGATGTACCGCGGCTTTCGTCCTGGCTTTCGCCTTGGGCTTCGCTTCCTTCTTCGCTGGGGTCGCCGGCACGTGATGCGTCACATATTTCTCGTAATTCACGATCGCCGCGGTTTTCACTCCCGCTGCCATCGCCGCTTTGGCCGCCGCTGGCGTTAACGCCGGTTGCCGAGCCATCCCCTCGAGGTCGGGATTCACGATGATCTGCCCGTCATAGCGCAAGTCCACTGATTCGAGCTTGTCGAACTGCTGCCGCCACTGCTGCACATGGGTCACGTAGGTTTTGTAGCGCTGGAGGTAATTCCCCGAGCCGAGATGCACGAGCACTTCGCCGTTCGAATCGGCGGCCATTACTTTCACGTCTTCCGGGTCACTCAGGTCCACTTCGCTCAGTTCCTGGGAATAATGGCCGCCGCTCGAATCGAGTTCGCGAACCAGTTCGTTGTAATTCTTCATCCGCGCCGCGCGGGTGGAGAGCGGCTCGCCGGCATTCATGCCCGCAATCACCGCAAACGAATACTTGTGCTTGCCGCCCGGAGCAAGTTCCATCAACGTGCCCCCGGCGTCGATCAGCGAAATGTGCGAGCCCATGCGGGCAAAGGCAACCGGCGTGCGTTCATGAATCTCGATGCGCAGGCGATTCGGCACAAAGCGCATCACGCTCGCCGATTCCACCCACGCAATCTGCTCCAGTTGCTGTTTGCGTTGCGCCAGCGGAACGAAAAAAATGTTGCGGCCAATATCTCCTCCCATCACTTCCATGATTTGCGCGTGCGCGACGTGCTCGGCGCCGGTAACCTCGATTTGATCGCTGGAATCGATGCGAAAACGCCACGAGTGCTTCCCGTAGCGGTAAAGGCCCAAGCCGGCAGCTCCCAGAATCGCAAAAACGACGAGTGCCACGCCGGCCCACATCAGCCGATTGGCGGTCTTTTGGGGAAGTGATCCGCGCCGGACCGAGACCCGCTTTTGCCCGCGCAGAAATGGGGATTCCTGCTCCGCTTCCAGATCGACGAGCCGTGCGTCATCGAAGGGCCCGCGCTCGTGAGCCTCGTGCTGAGAAACGCCGGGAAGCGGATACAGTTCTTCCTGTATCGCGGTGGAACTTGATGTCCGCGCCACTCTTTCGAGTCAGTTGTCGACAGAAAACCGCTGAGCAAAATTACTATAACCGGTTTTCGCGAATTGAGACAGTGCCAAGTTGGTTCGGACGCGAGCGCAAGAATACTCATGTGGAAATGCTCGTGTGGGGACGGGCACCCTCGCCCGTCCAATCCCAGCGCAGCTCGACCGCTGCCTGTGATGGGAATTCTTAGAGACGGGGCTTGCCCCGTCTCCCTCTGCGGCCGCGTCTCTACCCCGGCAACTCTGTTTTCTCTACAGGCGCCAGCTTCTCCAAAATCATCGCCCCCAGTTGCCAGACGCTCCCCGCTCCCAGCGTCAGCACCATGTCGCCCGGTTGAACAAGATTAGCGACCACGGCAACGGCGTCCGAAAAAGAAGGAGCAAACGCAACGCTCTTCCCTGCCCCAACGATGCGGCTGGCAAGCGCCTCCGCCGTGATGCCTTCGATCGGCTTCTCGCTCGCCGGATAAATGTCGAGTAAGCAGAGTGTGTCGGCGTCGGCGAAGGCGGTCGTGAATTCATCCATCAGATCACGTGTGCGGGTGAAGCGGTGCGGCTGGAAGATCACATGCACGCGGCGAAATCCGCACTGGCGGGCCGCGGCCAGCGTGGCACGGATTTCCGTCGGATGGTGGCCGTAATCGTCAATCACGCTGACGCCCGCTGCGGCACCTTTGAAATGGAAGCGCCGGTCCACGCCGCGAAAACCGTCCAGAGCGGAGCGAATCTGCTCCACGGGAATGTCGAGCGCGGTGCCCACCGCAATGGCTGCCGTCGCGTTCAGCACGTTGTGCGTGCCCGGCACGTGCAGCGTGAACTCTCCGAGATCTTTCTCTTTGTAAGCCACCTGGAAGCGGATGAGCGGGCTGTGCTCTCCGGCAGCCAGCGTCGATCTAACCGGCGATGATCCAACCAGCGGCGCCCCCATGCGGATCAGGAAATCCGACCCCGGGCTTGTCCCGTACGTCGTCACCCGCCGATGCACCCGCAGCAGCAAGCGCCGCAGCACCGCGTCGTCATTGCAGCCGACGACCATGCCATAAAACGGAACGCGCTCCATAAATTCGAGAAACGTCCGGCGAACGTCGTGCATGTCGCGGTAGCAGTCCATGTGCTCGCGGTCAATGTTCGTGACCACCGAAAGAATCGGCGAGAGCTTCAGGAACGACCGGTCACTTTCGTCCGCCTCGGCGACCAGGTATTGCGACTTGCCCAGGCGCGCGTTCGATCCCATCGCATCCACGCGCCCTCCAACCACCACGGTCGGATCGAGCCCGCCCGCAGCCAGCACCGCCGCGACCATCGAAGTCGTGGTGGTTTTCCCATGCATGCCCGCAATCGCGATGCCGTATTTCAGCCGCATCAGTTCGGCCAGCATCTCGGCACGCTGAATCACCGGAACATGCAACCGGCGAGCTTCGGCGACTTCAGGGTTATCGACCGGGATCGCCGAACTTGTGACCACAACATCCGCGCCGGCGATGTTGGCGGCAGCGTGTCCTTCGAAAGTGAATGCGCCCAGCGCGGCAAGTCGTTGCGTGATCGCCGAATTCTTGAGATCGGAGCCGGAAATCTGATAGCCGAGATTCAGCAGCACCTCGGCAATCCCGCTCATGCCGATGCCCCCGATCCCCACGAAATGAATGCGCTGAATCTTGGCGAACATAAGAACTTAGTCGCGAACGAACGCTGATGATAGACCATTCCACCGCCCGAGACCTAGAGAACGCCGGGCGAACTCGGCCCTGTGCTTCTCTGTGACCTCTGTGGTTAAGCTTTTCTCAGCGAACTCAGCGTTCAATGTTCTGCCGCAGCCAACTGCACCACCATCTCCGCAATTTCCTCGACGGCTTTCGGATGCGCCAGAGATTTTGCCGCCGCTGACATGCTCTGCAGCCGCACCGCATCGCCGATCAGCGCCGCAATCGTGTCGACCAGGTAAGCCGCGCCCAGATTGCTTTCTTCGACCACCACTGCCGCGCCCACTCGTTCCAGCGCCCGCGCGTTCACGTTCTGATGGTCGTCGGCCGCGGCCGGGAACGGCACAAAAATCGCCGGCTTGCCTGCCGCTGTAATCTCGCCAACGGTGCTCGCGCCCGAACGGCAGACAAGCAAATCGGCGCGCCCGAACGTGCCCGGCATATCGTCGATGAACTTGTGGACCTCGCCCGAGATTCCCGACTGCTGATAAGCGGCAAGCACATGGTCATAGTCGCGCTGCCCAGTCTGATGAATGATGTGGATCCCGGGAATCTTTTCGCGCAAACCGGCCAGTGACTCGATCATCGCCTGATTGATGGCCCGCGCCCCCTGACTGCCGCCAAAAACCAGCAGCGTGGGCGTTCCCCCGGCTTTCGCGGGAATCGCAAAGAACGCCGCGCGCACCGGCACTCCCGTCACCCGGCAGTTGGGAAAATACCGGCAAGTTTCTTCAAAGTGCACGGCCGCCGCGGAAACCCAGCGCGCGATCATTCGATTTGCGAATCCCGGCACAACGTTCGGTTCAAAAGCAAGCGTCGGAAGACGGCGGCGAATCGCAGCCACCATCGCCGGACCGGAAGCGTAGCCCCCGACCCCAATCACCACTTCAGGATCGAATTCCGAGAGCATCCGCGAAGAAGCCGCGATCGCTCGCGGCAAATCAAGCATCGTTTTCGCCCGCGTCATCAGGTTGACATTCTTCAGCGCGCCGACCTGAATCAGTTCCAGCGGAAATCCCGCCTGGGGTACCAGCCGCGTCTCAATGCCGCGCGCTGTCCCGATGAAAAGAACCTCGGCGCCAAGCTGCTTCTTAAGCTGTTGGGCAATGGCCAGCGCCGGAATAACGTGGCCGCCGGTGCCGCCGCCCGCGATGATGATACGCATGTTGTCAGCAGTCAGAATGCTGAACCAGAAAATCGATTGGATTGAATCTCTCAGGCCGGCTCTTGGGGCGCATGATTCGGGACGGTGGTGGTGCTTCGGGGGTACCCCCCCCTCCCCCCCCTTTTTTGGTCAAAGTATTCATTTTAAATAACTTACTCTCAAAGTATTCATTCTAAAGTGGTTACAGGAAATCAGCTTACGGGTTTATCTTTAGAATCAATGGTTTACGCGACGTCACTTTGGCAAAGTATAGATTCCAAATCACTTACTGAAAAATGGCCCGTATTACATTGAAAAGAAAGGGCGATTCCAACCACGCGATACCTCGGCGCAGGACTTGAATCTCGCCAGTGCGCCGTACACCATTCTCATGATGACTTTAACTTCATTATAGGCCTTGGTGTCAACTTAGGATTTCTCATTCCGGGTTCAAATCGGCGCTGGATGCGGTTTTTGGACATTTTTACGGCAAACACGGCAGCTTTGCGGAGTGTTCTCTGACACGACGGTTGCTATAGTGGAGCTGGAAGATTGATCGCGATGGCGGCACTGCGCCAACTGACCGTTGAAGAAGTGGCTAGCATTCTTTCCAGAGGTGCATTTGCAGAACTCATTTCGGCAGTCGAGCATGTTCAGTTCGAATGCAAGAGCGGTCTTTACGACACAAAAGCAGTGAAAGGCAAAATCGAACTTGCAAAGGATGTTTCCGCGCTCGCTAACTCTAGTGGGGGATATCTTCTGATCGGACCCGCAACAAAGAAAAACCCGCTTCACCAAGGTGATGAGGTGGTTTCCGTCTCGGATTTCGCTTCGTCTGCGTTTCAACCCGATACGTACCGAGACATCTTGGCTGCATACATCTATCCCCCGGTTACTGACCTGAAAATCGAATGGCATGCGAGTAGTGGCGACCCCACAAGGGGAATCGCTTCGATCTACGTGTCACCGAAGTCCGCGAACGACAAACCATTCCTCGTAGTCCAAAGTGAAATTGCTTCGCAGGTTCGCGGACACCTTTTCGGGCATTTTGAGCGCGTGGGGGACGCCGCGTTGCCGACGAGTGTCCAGATTTTACGCGACACGATGAAAGACGGTAAACGCTATGGGGACTTAGAACAGAGAATGGAGAACCTGGAAGGCCTTGTCGCCAAACTCGTCGTGGTTCGAACGGTGAAGAACAACCCTTTGGATACCAAGCTGTTGTTACGACGGGCGGCGGACGCGAAGACAACGTCCCAACTGTCACGTGTACCGTCGTTTTTCCTAATCGCAGCTCCGACGGAGCCGGTCAGATTGAACGGGCTGTTTTCGACAGAATCGGCAGAATACAAGGCGGTAGCTGAGCCACCCGTATACCGTGAGCATGGGTTCGACCTTAACCCTCATAGTCCAGTCGAACATCTCCGTGGCGAGCTCGCACGGAGGGTGGCCAGCGGAAGAAAGGGCTTGGAGCTGTGGCAGGATGGAACGCTGATTTTTGTTGGAAGGAACGACGAAGACCTCCTAGGTTGGGCAGTGAAGCCCAAGGCGGGAGAAAACAATATTTACATAAATAATTACGTGTTAACAGAAGTGATTTCTCTATTTTTAACTGCAACCATACAGATTTTCCGAGGAATTCAAGACCCTCCCGAAAAGATCAAGGTCTGTTTCGGATTGGCGAGAGAAGATGTCTATGTAGAAATCGACGACGAGCGAACGACCTATGAGTTGAGCGCTCGTCCCGTCGACCGAGTTTTTGGTAGCTTTTCGGGGCAGAAAGTTCCAGCAGAAGACAGGACATTTTGGATCAACTTTACGTTGAAAGATTCCGTCCCGGAGGTAGAGGCTTTAAAGTTATTGAAGGAAATTTACCACTGGTTCGGAATTACAGATGAGCAAATTCCATACGTCGATTCTGCTTCAGTTCCACAACGCGTTGATCGCGCACAGTACGCCTGATCGTTTGCAGCATCCGGTCGTCACCGATGATTCCCTTCCCGATCTTCCTCTGAAATCGTAGCGGGTTGCAGTTGGCGGAAAATCCCGACATTGTTATCGAATCAATTACGCTCATTGACCGGCTTTTTCCCGTTACTCGCTTTTGGACGTTTTTTGACTTGGCGGCGAGCACGTCTGCGTTGCGGGGGGATTCCCTGATGCGGCTGGGGCGGAAAAAACGGAGTAGGGGTCTTTCGACTCCATCAGGCCGTCGGCTTCGCCGACGATCTGATTCCGCTCAAGATGACAGGCGGGTGGAGCTTCTAGGTTCAGGGGTGCTTCGGAATCTCCGCAGCCAAATCGCGCAGCGATTCCTCGTACGGCGCGCGGGCAATCCCGCGTTCGGTAATGATGGCCGCAACGTATTTCGCGGGAGTCACGTCGAAGGCAGGGTTCTCGACTTGAACTCCGTCCGGCACCATCTGCTTGCCGGCGATGTGCGTAACTTCTCTCGCGTTGCGCTGCTCGATAGGAATCTTACTGCCGTCGGGCGTGTTGAGATCGACGGTTGAAATCGGCGCCGCCACGTAGAACGGGATGCCGTGCTCCTTGGCGAGGACGGCGATGGTGTAGGTGCCGATTTTGTTGGCCACGTCTCCGTTGGCGGCGATGCGGTCGGCGCCGACGACGATGGCTCCAATTTTGCCTTGCTGCATCAGGGCCCCCGCCATGTTGTCGGAGATGACGGTGGTGGGGATGCCGTCTTTCATCAACTCCCAGGCGGTGAGGCGCGAGCCCTGCAGAAATGGACGCGTCTCGTCGGCGTAGACGTGAATTTTCTTGCCTTGTTCGACGGCCGCGCGGATGACGCCGAGCGCGGTGCCGTAGCCGGCGGTAGCGAGCGCTCCGGCATTGCAGTGGGTGAGCACGCCGCCGCTCGACGGCATGAGCGTGGCGCCGTGGCGTCCCATGGCCTGGTTGGCGGCGATATCTTCGGCGTGCATGCGCTGGGATTCTTCGATCAGCGCTTGCTGGATCTGCGCGATGGGGCGGCTGCGGAGGGTTTCAAATTTCTCCGTCATGCGGCGGATCGCCCAAAACAAATTGACTGCGGTGGGGCGCGTCTGGCGGATGGTTTCGCAGATTTGGTCGAACTCTTTTTTGAGATCGGCGTCGTTCTCCGCTTTGGAATTCTTTACGCCCAGCGCGATGCCCATCGCCGCGGCAACGCCAATGGCGGGCGCTCCGCGGACAACCATGTTGCGAATCGCGTCGGCAACCTGCTCATGCGTGGTGCAGGTTACGTACACTTCTTCGGTGGGCAGTTTCGTCTGGTCGATGAAGACTACGCCGTGGGGGGTCCATTCGAGAGTTTGGATCATAAGTCAGTCGTTGGTTTCTGGTCGTTGGTCGTTGGCCCTTCTTGTCTGCGGTTCCTGTGCCTCATGCGGGCGCGGATAAAGCTCTGTCTTTTAGCTTAACGGATGATCGGAACCTGCGGCGCGGCATCCTCCGGCAGAATGCCGCGAATGCGCGGATCGTCCGCCACCTCGATGGCGCGCTTGTAGGGACGGAACCCGCACTTTATATAGAAAGTCAGCACCGCCGGACCGTCGAGCGTGCAGGTGTGCAACCAGACGCGCGCTGCCGAGTTACTCCATGCACGCTCGAGCAACTGCGTCATGATCGAGCGTCCCAGACCCTTCCCGATCGCTTCGGAAAAGAGCGCGAAGCTTGTGATCTCCACGTTTGGAGGCTGGGAACGGTCGAGTTCCGCAATCCCGATCTCATTGCCCTCGCGTTCGGCAACAAACAACTCGGTGGTCGGACGGTTCAGAAGCTCCGCCAGTTGTTCGTCTTTCATCTCCAGGCGGCTGAACCACAACCACTGCGCGCCCGCTCGCCGGTACAGCGCCCGATACCAGTCGAGGCCGGGACTCCGCGCCTGCCGCAATTGCACTCCGCTCGATGAAACGTCCGCCAGTGGAGGCCGTTTGCGCATCTCGAGGTAGGTCACAACCGACGCGATTCTTCCCGGAGCGAGGTCGTTATATCCGGCGGGAATCATTTCGCGGCGTTGGCCTCTCGTTGCGCGATGTGCTCGCGGCGCACATCGTTGGCGGTGAAAACCGAAATGAAGGACGCGGGCGCGGCGGCTCTTTCTACACTGGGGCGGCCGTGGGCATCCTCGCGCTCGACTAGGCACATCGCCCCTGCGACTTTGAAGCCGAATTCACGGGCGGCTTCGATCGCTTGCACGGTGGAAGATCCGGTGGTGCAAACATCGTCCACGATCACCACGCGCGCGCCTTTTTCGCGAAAGCCTTCGATGCGCTGGCCCGTGCCGTGCTGCTTCTCCGCCTTACGCACGAGGAAGCCGTGCAGGGTTCCGCTGGTAACAGCGACGGCCACCACGATGGGGTCGGCACCCAAGGTCAGTCCGCCGATGGCGTCGGCGTGCCAGCCTTGGCCGCGCATTTCATCAAGGAAGACTTCGCCGACCAGTTGCGCCCCACGGGCATCGAGCGTGGTGGTGCGGCAATCGATGTAATAGTCGCTGGTGCCGCCCGAGGATAACTTGAACTCGCCCAGGCGAAATGATTGGTGCGCCAGCATTTTCAACAACTCTTGTCGTGCGGTCGACATGAATTTCTACGATAGCACGGGGAATGCGGTGCCGGTGGCTAGTACCATCAGGTTGTTGAAACTCGTGTCGAACGCCGCAGCCCCGGCCCGCAGCGGCTGAACAGATTGCTGAAAAACTCTAGTTTCGTATCAGGGCATCGCTTTAGCGATGCCGAAAGTTCCTTGAATTGAGATGCCCCTTTAGGGGCTGTGCCCGGAAAGTTGAGTACTGAGTTTCACCGCCTACATCGTCTTCAGCTCAGCACTGACCCGCAACTTCGCTTCCGTCGCTCCCTGGACGTCCTCTACCGTCAGGCCGGGAGCAATCTCTTCTAGCAACAAGCCTTCTGGGGTGACTCGGATGTAGGCCATCTCGGTGACAATTGTGTCCACGACCTTCACGCCGGTCAGAGGCAGGGTGCATTTCTTCAGGATCTTCGGCTGCCCATCTTTGGTCGCATGTTCCATGGCGACGATCACGCGCCGCGCTCCGGCAACCAGATCCATGGCGCCGCCCATCCCTTTGACCATTTTGCCCGGAATCATCCAGTTCGCAAGACTGCCGTGTTCGTCGACTTCCATCGCGCCCAGCACGCTGAGGTCAACATGGCCGCCGCGAATCATGGCGAAAGAATCGGCGCTCGAAAAATACGCCGTGCCCGCCAGTTCGCTGACGGTTTCTTTTCCCGCGTTGATCAGGTCCTGGTCTTCCGAGCCTTCGACCGGGTACGGCCCGATGCCCAGCATGCCGTTCTCGGATTGCAGAATAACGTCCATGCCCGGCGGAACACAGTTTGCCACCAGCGTCGGCAACCCGATGCCGAGGTTGACGTAAAATCCGTCGCGCAATTCGCGGGCGACGCGCTGCACGATGCGTTCGCGTTTATCGGTGTCTTTTGTGGTCTTTGGCAAAGTTGACATGTTCCCTTCGATTCTGGCCCGGTGATGCGGAGAAACGCTGTTCGTCGTTCGCTATTCGCTATTCGCTTTTCGCCATCAGTGCGGCTTTGGCGAACGACGAACAGCGAATAGCGAACGACGAACAGCGAACGACGTGTGCCCGCTATCCCGTTGCTGCCTTCCTCACAGTCCTTCTCTCGATTCTCTTCTCAAACAGCTCGCCCTGGAAGATTCGTTTTACGTACACGCTCGGCGTATGAATCAGGTCGGGATCGAGTTCTCCCGGTTCGACCAGGTGCTCGACTTCGGCGATGGTGATCTTGGCCGCGGTTGCCATCATGGGATTGAAATTGCGCGCGGTTTTGCGATAGACGAGGTTCCCCCATTTGTCGCCCTTCCAGGCCTTGACGAAGGCGAAGTCGGCCGTCAGCGCGCTCTCCATGAGGTAAGGGCGGCCGTCGAACTCGCGCACTTCTTTGCCCTCGGCGACCACCGTTCCCACGCCGGTGGGCGTAAAGAACGCGGGAATGCCCGCGCCCCCGGCACGAATCCGCTCGGCAAACGTTCCTTGCGGAACCAGGTCGAGCTCCAGGCTGCCGTTCAATACCCTCTGTTCGAGCAGTCGGTTTTCGCCAACGTAGGTTCCGACGTGCCGCCGGATCTGGCCATTGGCCAACAGCAGCCCCATGCCGACGCCATCGATGCCGACGTTGTTGCTGATGGTGTTGAGGTTCTTGACGCCCTTCTGCGCAAGCGCGCGGATCAGGTTCTCCGGCATCCCGCACAAACCGAATCCGCCAACCATAATGGTGGCTCCCTCAAACACGTCCTGGACCGCCTCTGCTGCGCTCGCCACGACTTTATGCATAGCAGGAGAATTCTATAGGAAATTCGTCGCGCAGGAGTGCAGCATCCACCATTCGGGGCTCCTGAATTCAAATCGAGAAACTCCACGTCATCGGTTGCGTTTCTCCGCGTCTCCGTGCCTCCGTGGTGAGATCTTTCTCAACTCGTGTGCGCGCTCGAATTCCGCTGCCAGTTCTCGCGAGTCCAGATTTTCGCGGATGTGGGCGAGGCGTTGTTCCAGCTTGTGCAGCGCGTCGCTCAGGTTCTTGCGATTGGTGATGGCGATGTCGCGCCACATCGAATAAGGACTGCCGGAGATGCGGGTCATCTCGCGCAGGGCTCGTCCTCCGATGTCGAGCACCGGCGCGTCAGCGCCGAATTCGTCGACCAGCGCTGCCGCCAGAGCGGTGGAGATCATCTGGGGCACATGGCTGATCCAGGCGCAGAAGCGATCATGATCGGAGGGATCGAGAATCGCGATTTTGGCGCCCATCTTTTCCGCGCAGTGGATAAATTGTCCGCATTGTCCGGCGTGAACGTTCTGGCCGGGAAGCGGCGTGAAGAACCAGACGGCGCCTTCGAACAGATCGGCTTCGGCAAACTCCACACCGGCGTTTTCTTTGCCCGCCATGGGGTGCCCGGCGAGGAATCTTTGACCGGCGCTTCGTCCGAACGATTTCGCGGCGCGCTGCACAATTTCCGCCTTCGTGCTGCCGACATCGGTCACCAGTGTCTTGCCCGGCAGTGCCGGACCGAACCGGCCGATCAAATCGAGGATCGGGATCACAGGTGTTGCCAGCACCACCAGATCGCTTCCCCGCACCGCCTCTGCTGGATTGGCCGTTCCAGCTTCGATGGCGCCGCAGTCCTTGGCCCGCCTTAAGACTGGAGCGCGATCGCACCCGATGATTCGTCCGGCAAGTCGGCGCTTCTTCAGCGCGAGGCCGAGCGAGCCTCCGATCAAGCCGGTTCCGATGATGGTGACTTGTTTGAAGGCCATGGGTTTTGCAAAATTGGTGATTTGTGATTTGTGATTTTGCTTTTCAATTACAAATTACAAATCGCAAATTACAAATTAGGCTCTATGCGATCTCGCGTCCAACCGCTGGCGCGATCATGCGGAGTTCATCCATCAACTGGGCAAACTGTTCCGGATAAAGCGACTGCGCGCCGTCGGAAAGCGCTTTATCCGGCTGGTGATGGACCTCGATGAGCAACGCATCGGCGCCGGCGGCAACCGAGGCGCGCGCCATCGGAGCCACCTTGTCGCGCCGTCCGGTGCCGTGCGAGGGATCGGCGGTCATGGGCAGGTGCGAGAGCTTGTGAATGATCGGGATCGCGGAAATGTCCATTGTATTGCGCGTGTACGTTTCGAAAGTACGGATGCCGCGCTCGCAGAGAATAATTTCGTAGTTGCCGCCCGCCAGCAGATACTCAGCCGAGAGCAGGACTTCCTCGATCGTGGCCGCGATGCCCCGCTTGAGCAACACGGGTTTGCGAATCTTCCCAAGCTCGCGCAGTAGATTGAAGTTCTGCATGTTGCGCGCGCCCACCTGGAAGATGTCGACATAAGGCAACATCAGCTCGATCTGGGAGATCTCCATGACTTCGCTGATGACCAGCAGTTGGGAACGATCGCCCGCTTCGCGCAGTAATTTCAAGCCGTCGGCGCCGAGTCCCTGAAACGAATAAGGAGAAGAGCGGGGCTTGAAGGCGCCGCCGCGGAGAACGCGCGCTCCGGCTTTGGCGATCAGTTCGGCGATGGTGAACAGCTGCTCGCGCGATTCGACCGAGCAAGGTCCGGCCATGACCACAATCTTCCGGCCACCGATTTCAATCCCGTTCGCAAATTTGATTACGGTGCCCTCGGGACGGAAGCTGCGGCCGGCCAGCTTGTAGGGTGAACTGATGCGGTGAACTTTCTGCACCCCCGGCATCATTTCGAGTTCGCCGGCGTCGAAATCATGCGGCACTCCGACGCCGCCGAGAACGGTCTGACGCGCTCCGGTGGAGCGATGGACCTCAAAGCCGAAGTGGACCAGTTGATCGATCACCTGCTGGATCTGATCTTCACTGGCCGAATCTTGCATTGCCACAATCATGAGTGCGCTCGTTTTGCCCGGCCGCAGCACGCAAACAACGAAGAACGAAGCTCAGCGTCTGCGGCGTACCGGGGTAGTTTCTTAGTCCTTGAACTCTGAATCGCTCTCGGCTTCGCGGGCGGTGCTTCCGGAGTCGGGAATGATTTCGTGCTTTTCGATGCTGCGCATCACGTCGATGATACGTTCGTAGATCTGCCCGAGATCGCGCGCGCCTAATGGACCGCTGCTGCTGCTCTGCACGTTGGCGATCACCTCGCGCTCGCGGCCAGGTTCGTAAATGGGCAGGCCGGTATTGCGTTTCAGCCGTCCGATTTCGACTACTGCGGCAGCGCGCTCGTTGAGCAGAGCCGCCAGTTTGCGGTCCAGGTCGTCGATTTTCTTGCGCCAATCGGAAATGTCCATAGAAGCTGTTCGCTGTTCGCTTTTGGCTGTTCGCTCTCTTGGCTCCTAGCTCACCCGTCGAAATCCAAAGACTACGGCCAATCATCGGCGCGCTAAGAAAACGATCTAGGATGTTTCGACAAAAAGCTAATAGCGAACAGCGAACAGCTGCCTTACAAATTCTGCCACAGTCGCGGCTTCTCGTCCGGGATTTTGTTCGATGGCGTGGACGATGGCGCTGCCGACGACCGCCCCTTCAGCAAACTTCCCGACGGCTTTGAATTGCGCCGGGGTTGAGATTCCGAAACCAACCGCCACGGGAAGCCCGGTGAAACGGCGGATGCGCTTGACCAGGGCCCGGGCGTCTCCGGTCATCTCCGGGCGCGCGCCGGTGACGCCGGTGCGGGAGACGGCATAAATAAAGCCGGTTGCAACCTGGGCAATCAACTTCAGGCGCTGGTCGGTCGAGGTGGGCGCAGCCAGAAAAATCGTCGCCAGCTCATGCTTGCGAGCCTCGCGCAGATACTCGGCGGATTCCTCGACGGGCAGATCGGTGACGAGCGTTCCGTCAATCCCCGCCAGCCGCGCCACCTGGCAGAACTTTGCGAGGCCCATGCGGAGGATGGGATTGAGGTAGGAAAAGATCACCAGGCCAACGGATTGGGAATGTTCGCGGATTTCGGCGGCGAGCCTGAGCACATGCTGCAGCGACGTTCCGTGCTTGAGCGCCCGTTCGCTGGCGCGCTGAATGACCGGCCCATCGGCAAGCGGATCGCTGAAGGGGACACCCAGCTCAATCACGCTCGCACCCGCGTCAATGGCTGCCAAGATAACCTCGCGTGTAGTGACAAGGTCAGGGTCGCCGCAGGTGACATAGGCGATGAGGGCGGGTTTGTGCTCGAAGTGGAAAGGCATAAGGCTCAATAGAAATATCTCACAAAAGCCAGGAGCAACATGCGACGACAGCAGTCAGCCACCGCTGGCCCACATCCCCTTGCGCCGTTACGCTTGACGTAACGGGTAACTTCCGGTAATATAAGCACGAGTGATTCTCAACTATCGGGACAAGAGGACCCGGGACTTCGCCGCCGGGAAACGGGTCAAGGCTTTCTCGGGGTTCGAACGATCTGCGCGCTTGAAGCTCGACCGTCTGGAGGCTGCTACCTCGATTCGGGATCTTGCGGTGCTCCCCGGCAACCGCTTCGAAGCCTTGGCGGGGGATCGCAAGGGCCAGTACGGCATTCGTATTAACGATCAATGGCGAGTCTGCTTTGCATGGGCGGACGGGGCTGTTGGCCCGTCTAACGTAGAAATTGTCGACTATCACTAAGGAGCATCGCTATGGCATTGACCGCTATCCATCCCGGCGAACACCTGGCCGAAGAGCTCGAAACGCTTAATATGAGCGCGGCTGAGTTGGCACGTAAGATCGACGTTCCGACCAATCGGGTCACGCAAATCTTGAACGGAACACGGGCTGTTACGGGCGACACTGCCCTGCGCCTCGCTCATTTTTTTGGTACGAGCGCGGAATTCTGGCTGAATCTCCAGAGCCTTTACGAGTTGCGGCTCGCCCAGAAGAAAGCCGGGAAATCCATCCAGGCCCTTCCCAGGCTGGAACGACGCGATCTTGTTCGCGCATGATGAGCGAAGCGGCGGCGGTCTCCGGAACTACCCCATCAAGCCAAAGGACGGCCTGAGCTAATCCAGCTTCAGGTTCTCCCGCAAAATCCCGACGTCTTTATCCCCTCGCCCCGAAATGTTCACGATCACAATTTCCGACCTCTTCATTTTCGGAGCGCGTTTGATGACTTCAGCCACAGCGTGCGCAGACTCCAAAGCCGGAATAATGCCCTCGGTCCGAGCCAGCAACACGGTTGCCTCAAGCGCCTCGGCATCGGAAGCGGGAACGTACTCTGCGCGGCCAGTATCTTTGAGCATAGCGTGCTCCGGCCCAATCGAGGGGTAGTCCAGCCCGGCGGAGACAGAGTGCGTAAGCGCGATCTGACCCGCAGCATCCTGCAGCACGTAAGAATAAGTCCCCTGCAGAACGCCGGGCGACCCGCCGCGGAAACGGGCGGCGTGCTGGCCGAGCGCTTCACCACGTCCGCCGGCTTCGACTCCGATGAGTTCGACTTTCTTGTCTTTAAGGAAGTCGTAGAAGATGCCGATGGAGTTCGATCCTCCGCCGACGCAGGCGATGATGGCGTTCGGAAGTTTGCCTTCGGCGTTGCGGATCTGCAAGCGAGCTTCGCGTCCAATAACGCGGTGAAAATCGCGCACCATGGTCGGATAAGGATGCGCCCCGAGCACGCTGCCGAGCAGGTAATGCGTGGTGCGCACGTTGGTGACCCAGTCGCGCATGGCTTCGTTGATGGCGTCTTTGAGGGTGCGCGAACCGGAATCGACGCCGCGCACTTCAGCGCCCAGCAAGCGCATGCGGAAGACATTGAGTTCCTGCCGGCGCATGTCCTCGGTGCCCATGTAGACCACGCACTCGAATCCGAAAAGCGCGCAGACGGTGGCCGTAGCCACGCCGTGCTGGCCAGCGCCGGTTTCCGCGATAACCCGGCGCTTGCCCATGCGTTCCACGAGCAAGGCCTGGCCGAGGCAGTTGTTGATTTTGTGCGCGCCGGTGTGGAGCAGGTCCTCGCGCTTGAGATAAATTTTCGCGCCACCAAGTTTTGCGGTCAGGCGACGGGCGAAAAACAGCGGCGTGGGTCGTCCCGCGTAGGTCTTCAGCAGCAGGTCAAGACGTTGCTGGAACTTGCGATCGCGCTTGGCTTTTTCGTATTCGCGCTCCAGTTCATCGAGCGCGGCCATCAGCGTCTCCGGAACGTAGCGCCCGCCGTAAGCGCCGAAACGCCCGGCAATGGCGGCTTTGGGCCGAAGTTTCCCGGCTGCTTGGGCCTTTTTGGCTGCGGGCGCGCTCGCCATCGTCAACTCGCCTCTTCCATGGCCCGCACCGCACGGACGAAGGCGCGGACCTTTCGGGGATCCTTATTGCCTGGCGCGTGTTCGACGCCGGAGGAAACGTCCACGCCCCACGGATGGAGAAGGTGGATCGCGTCCTGCACATTGCCCGGACG
>JBEKWL010000044.1:0-22720 GCA_049513095.1 Terriglobales bacterium | reverse complement strand
GGCCTGATGAACGTCCATGCCGATATACTTTTCTTGACTCATAAAGGCGCTCCTTTTCGCTAGGTTGGTGCTGCCAACAACCTCAACCTACCGCAAAAGTGGGCGCCTTTTTATATTGCGTGCTATGGCGATTGTTTAACAGTTATCGCGGTTTACTGCGGCTTAGTTCATCGGGGGATTTTCGCCGGCGCAGCCCAAGAAGGAGGCTCACGCATAGGGAACAAGCGCAGCCAACAGTGAGAGGGCAAAAAGGTCAAACCAATAAGCGCCCAGAAATCCGACCGTCTGAACAAAGTCGTATCCACGGCGCAGACCGACCGCGATGAACGAGCCTATGATACCTAGGACAAGCACAAACCAGAGCACGGTCATCCATCGCGGCTCTGGATGTTTGGCCAACGTCCACACCTATGACCCGATTCCCGCTACTTGGCGGCCGCAGCCGGTTTCAGGACCGCGGTATTCCGCTCGTCCGCAGCGATCATGCGGTAGAACTTTTTCAGCTCGTCCATTTGGCTGACCGGGACGCTCAGTTCGTTGATTTCCAGGGCACGCGTGTAGTGCAAGACGTTCCCGCTCGCCTCGGTCTTGCTGTGATAGCTGCCAAAGCTGTAGTCCGCATCCGTCGGAGGCGGTAACTCGTCCACCTCATAGCCCGGCGGCAGCGCGATCTCGAAGCTGTCGGTATCGCGCAACGGCGCTTCGAATTCGATCGGGAACTTTCGCGGCTCCTTCGTCTCCAGCACGCTCCATGACTTGCTTCCCAGCACCCGCGGCCGCACCAGCAGCAGATTTCCCGCACTCTTTGTGTAGCTGTCGGACTCGAAAGAATAGTTGAAGCCGAAGGGCTGGTCGGTGCGATCGAGGTTGATCACGCTGGCTCGCACAATCTGAAAGGTGGGCAGCGATGCCGCCAGGAGGTTTTCGATCGGTTTGATCCGGTCCTCGTTCTTGGTTACCGTGCGCAATCGGCGGCGTTCCGACGAAGCTCGATCCCCCAGCCGCATTTCCTTGACATCGCCCTTCAACATTCCGTTGGCGTCGAGGGTCAGCTTGCCCACGCGCTGGATACTGTTCATCGCCGATGGCTGTTGCGGCAGCTCCACCAGTTCGCCACCTTCGGGCGTTACCAGCAAACCGTAATTGGCCTGCAGTTTTCCTCCAATCTGGCCAAAGGGCATCAAATCGTTGGTGGGATCGAAGAACAGAATCCTTCCCAGCCTGGGATGCTGCATCACGGCGATGAGCGACGGATCGTTTACGTTATCCGGCAACTTGATGGCGAGAATCACGTGGTTAAACCCGTTGTGAGCCGGTGACTCATGGGTGACCGAGCCCCGTTGCGTGTTGATCACCACGTGGTAGGAGTCCACGCCAATCTGGCGCAGCATGGTGCGCATCAACGTCGCTTTGTCTTTACAATCTCCGTACCGGTGCGAAAAAACATCCGGAGCGGCGTGCGGCTGCCAGCCACCGATACCCAGTTGGATTTCGACATAGCGAATGTCGTGCTGCACGAACTCGGCGATGGCTTGCATCTTCTGTAGCTGCGTGGTCTTCCCGGCCGTCAAACCGTTTACCTGTTGTTTGATCGGTTCCGACGCGTCCATCTGTCCACTGATCAGATTTCCGTACCAACTCCCCATGCCTTGCCAGTTCGCAAACTCGTTCTTCCGCGACGTCCCACCGGCTGGGAAAAATGACACGATCATCTGGCCTGACACACCACGCAGCGGCGGCATGTCGGGCTCATGCCTGATCCCTTTGACGTCGCTGACCACCCAGTGCGACACAGTGCCGCTCGCGTCGGTTGGCTTCATTTCGGGATAGGAAAGCCACGACGCCTTGTACTCCCAGCCGGGAGGAAGTTGCAGAGAGTAATGGCTCTCGCGCACGGGATCAGTTTCCTGGAAGTACCAAGTGTCTTGCAACCAGAAGGGCTGCTCTTCCACTTCGTACTCGAAGCCAATGATGTTGCCCGGATCGGGGGCCGGAATGTGCACGACTCTGTACTTTGTGTCCTCGATCAGATAACCGCCTTCGGCCGGCGCCGCAAAATCCGTTGCGTCCCCCTCCTTAACCTCGTAGGCCTTGCCTTGCGCCGGGATGCACCAGCCATGCAGACTTATGATTTTCCTCTGCGGATTGAAATAGACCTCTACCGTGCCGTGCGCCCGCCCTTCGGGCCGCAGAATCTTGTAAGCCTCGCGCACACTCTTCCTGACTTTATCGGCGGAGAGAACGGCCACATTCGTTTCGGAATACAGCAACACCGCGTCGGTCTTCTCGTCATAGGAGGGCAAACTGACGCCCACCAGTGCGCGCATCCACGGTGGAGCATCACTGGCCGCAGCTCGCGGCACGCTGGTCGCCGCACATAGCGCCACCCAAAAGAAACCCAGCAGCGCTCGACGGCTAGTTCTTTGCCTAGTTACTCGCATGGATTTTCCCTGGTTGCATAACAATCTGCACTCCATCGCAGGTCCTGACCGTCTGAAAGAAATTCCGCAATGACGCGTAGTACTGCTGCTCCAGCAGCAAAATGTCGATGGTTAATTTCCTCGTCAGCCGCAGTGTTCCCGGGCTCTGTTCAACTTTCAAGCTGTAAACGACCACTTTCGCATTGAGATCCTGCGGCGGGGGCACACCGCTCACCTGCCATCCCGGGGGAAGTTCGATGGTTACGTCATCCGCTTTCTCGTGCGGATACTCAAAATAGACCGGGTACACCCGGTTGGCATGTTCAAAGAGCGCTTTTTCACCCGCGGTAAAGATGGCGGCAGGAATCACCACTCGCCTGCCGGCACTTGATGCCCAGCCCGGAATCTTCAGGTTAAATTCTGCAACGAGCGGCGTTTCCGAACTGGTCCAGTCCGGCTTGTTGGTCAGTTCCGCCTCGGCGGGCACTGCGATTTGCGACGTCAGCCGCTGCTCCAGAAACTTCTTGCGCGCCACTTCGTCCGCGTGGCGCTCCTCAACACGGTGTTGCATGGCCACCAGCCCTGTGTAGGTGACGGTTATCTTCCCCTCCAAATCCCCCGTGTCGGAAAGTTTCAGCTTGCCAGTCCGCTCAATCCGCGACTCCGAGGCTTCCGGAAGCGTGGTCCGAATCCAGCTTCCGCCGTCCTTATCCAGCCGCAAGCCCGGCACCCCGGTTTCCGACCATTCCAGTAAGCCAAAGGGCGTGAAGGCGCCTCCGGGATCAAAATAGAGGTCTTTCCCATTCAGCTTGACGAGCACAACGTTGGAGTTCAATTTCGTGCTTTGCGTCGTCACCGGAGTGAAGAAATATTCGTTACGACTCGGAACCCAGCATCCGTAGGCTTCAAAACCCGCCGCTCGCACCAGGCCAAGGAACAACCAGGTCAGCTGCTGGCCATTACCATAGCCTCGCTTCCAGAGTTCCTCCACGTTTTCTACCGGCTTTTCTTTTGCGCGCTTTTCTTCCTGCTCGGTTTTCCGCAGCTCGTACGATTTGTTCCGGATCTGCTGCACCCGGTCATAGATCTTTCGGAGTTTTACGTCCTGCGAGTCGTTGGGCGAGACCATTTGCGACACCGCCTCCTCCATGGCCTTCCGCTTGCCGATGAAGCTCTCCAATTGCCCGTTCCGCTCCTTCCCGACGCGCTTCCAGAAACTGTCCTGCTCCTTCTCGGGGAGGCCCTCCTCATAGATGAAATCGACGCGCGACTTCAACTCATTCGGAGGAGGCATGTAGTCTTCCGTCTGGAACGCCGGAATGTTGTTCGCTTCCATCCGTATGATGTGGTCAGCCCCCTGTTTCGCCTCCGCGCCAGGAGGCAGGGCATGCCAAGCCCAGCGCAGGGTAAACGATTTGTAGGTCCCCGTGCTGGGCTTCAGCGAGAATTGCGCTTTCTTGGTGAACAGCTCATCGCTCAGGATCCAATGGGACTCGAAAAGGTAATACTCCTCGAAATCCACCTTATAGAAGTACTCGATGATGCCCCCAACCTGCACGTCCGAAAGAGTAAAAGTCTTGGCCAGAACCTTCAATCCCCTCCCCTTGACCAGTTCCTTTTCGAAAACCTTACCGTCGAAATTTACGATCGAGCCATCCGGCTTGATGGTCCGAGCCTTTACGTTCACCACCTCCTCGCGTCCCTTGAAGAATGGAATTTCGATATCGGCATGCTTCCGCCCCTCTTCGGTCAGGATCTTGATGCGAAAGTAATTGTCTTCGTGGGCAGAGTGGATGTTGTCATCCCGGTCCACCTGCCGGTACAAAATGATGGCGGGCGCTCCCGGCGCCAGCGGTTCGCTGGTCATCTTGAGCTCATCGGGTGAAACCGGCTGGAATCCCACACCCGCCTTGGCCTCTTGCGCTGCCAGGATCCAGACCGCAAGCCCGACCATCACCCACTTGCCTAACCGGACCATAGTCATCGTCATTTCTCCCGAGGTAAATGCAGGTTCAGGGATGTCAAGAAACAGGATTCGCTGCAGGGGAGAAACACGAACTCCAAGGGGACGGGTAGCGCTCTCCGCGGCGACTGCAATTCCGCCTCCTCCGAATTCCGGGCCCCCTTAGCCAGAATCCGACACTGAAGCGAACGCTTGAGTATAACCGAAGCGACCAGCCGGCAAGGGCAAAAACCACATGTGCGGGGGGATGAATGGCCGCTGTGCGGAGCGGCGAGATGCGGGCAGCGAAGTCAGGACGTGGTTTGCAGCATCCATCGCTGTCAGTCATCGGAGAGACGACAGTGGCACGCCAGCGTGGGCGTCACGCGCGGGGTGCTTGCGAACTCACTTGGCTGGAGCCTCCGGTTTAGCGGGCTGGGAAGGTGGCGCGGCTTTCAGCTTAGCCAAGGAATCATCCACGCGCTTCTTGAAGTCACCCTTGTCGTCGTGCTCAAATCCGCTATAGTTCGATCCGACTCGCATCTCACACTCTGTACCCTTCGATACCAGGGTGACGTGGTTGGTTCGCTGGAGGGCCGCTCCGGTAATGGTGACATGAGCGGCATGCTTCACTTTGTAGGCAGCAGTCATTTGAGCGTCGTCACTCTCGTCGACGCTGTAGTTCTCCGGATTGCTAAGGGTGTCTTTGACCGCGCTCCATACGTCGCTGCAAGGAACGGGATAGGTGCTCTTGTAGGTCTTGCCGAAGGCCGGCAGAGCAAGAACAAGCGACATCAAAGCCACAACCACGAGTCTCGTTTTCATAATGGCATTTCTCCGCGTACGGATGTGCTTCTCAGAGTGTCAAAACTGAACAGAAATCCACGTTTTCAAGACAAGAGAAAGATAGTCGCTCACAAATATTTCGTCAGTGCGTAAAGTCACATTGGCCGGTGACCAGCCTCTATACCTGGGTGCCGGATGCTACGCCTTGCCGCTGTCATGTGACTGATCCGATTGTTGACTTGATCGCATTATCGGAGAGCTGAGAGCTTTATTCCGCCAGCAGCGGTGAAAGATAGTCGCTCACAAGTATTTCGTCAGTGCGTGAGAATTTGCCTAGCCCTGCCCGCTCCTCGGCCCCGCTCGCGCGCCCTCGGCGGTAGATAGTCAAACGATGTGTTTGTGTCGGCAGGGGAAGGAACGGGGCCCTTCACTCCGCAGGGACTTCACTTTGTTCCTGCTCCGCTCAGGATGACACTTTGGATTGAGTGGCTGACGGCTGAGAGCTGAGAGCTGATCTTTCCATAAGCATCGTCCAGCGCTCTCCCAAGTACGTCCATGTGGTCATGGCCAAATAGAAGGTCCCATCTGTTCTCTTGCGAGAGCTGTCTTGTCTTTAGGGTCTAAAGCCCGTGGGTGCGGAGCCGATAGCTGGGTTCATGTGGGAATCACATTGGGATGTGCGCCGCGTCACGAGGAGCGTCCCGGCGATGCCAGCGTTTCCCCGACATTCGTTCTCGGAGCCTGCCACGAAAGGAAAAACAAGGAATGACGGAACATGATTCTGCTCACGTTTTACTGGTGGCGGACAAGCCGGGGGACGCGGACCTAGTACGCTTGCGTCTTTTGGAGAGTAAGTGCAAGTTCCGTGTGAACTGCGTGACTCGGCTCTCCGACGCTCTGGCGTGTTTAGATGTGGAAACACCGTCGCTGGTGCTGCTCGACCCGAACCTTTCCGACAGCCACGGCGCTGAAAGCATCCGTCGGATCACGCAGAAGGCGCCGAACGTGCCGGTGGTGATCCTATCGGGGCAGGACGATGACGAACTGGCGATCAAAGCTGTCCGCCAAGGCGTTCAGGGCTGCCTATTCAAGAGCGACGTCACCTGCAAACATATGGAGCGTTCCATACGCTACGCGGTGGAACGGAAGGAGCTGATGCGCGCTCTGGAAGCGACGCGCAAGCAGCAACTGGAATTCAAAGACCAGTTTCTGTCCCATGTTTCGCACGAATTGCGCACGCCGCTGACTTGCATTTACCAGTACGTGACTCTTCTCCTGGATGGGTTGGCTGGGCCGCTGGCGCCGGACCAAACCGATCACCTGAAATCAGTCCTTAAGAGTACGCATCAGTTGCACGCCATGATCCGCGACTTGCTGGAAGCGACCCGCGCGGAGAGCGGCAAGCTGCGCATCGAACCGCGCTGCCTCGACATCCGCGAACTGGTGCAGCAGGCAGCCGCGATGATGCGGCCCGGAGCCGCCGAAAAGCACATTGGCCTGGAAGCGGTATTAGACCAGACCATCCCTCTCGTCCATGCCGATCCCGATCGCACTCTCGAGGTTCTGATCAACCTGATCGACAACGCCATCAAGTTCACCCCACCCGATGGGACGGTGACGGTGAAGGCCTCGATGGTGGAGACCGATCCGAGCTCCGTTTATCTGTCGGTCAACGACAGCGGCCGGGGCATTGCGCAAGAAGCCCTGCCGCAGGTTTTTGATCGTCTCTACCAGGACCCCAACGCGGTGGACGGCCACCGGACTGGGCTCGGTTTGGGACTGTACATTGCAAAAGAAATCGTCACGCGGCACGGCGGGAGGATGTGGGTGGCAAGCCAGCCCGAATGCGGCAGCACGTTCTCGTTCACTTTGCCGCTCTATTCCCTGGCCAAGCTCCTGCTTCCGGTGATCACGCACCAGGGGCGTTTGCGGCGGGATATTGTGCTGGTGCGGGTGGAGCTGACGCCGCTGTCCAAAGCACTGCGGGGAAGCTGGAAAGAAGTCTGCCAGCGATGTCTGGAGCGTTTGCGGCGGTGCATCTATGTGGACAAGGACCTGGTTCTTCCACCCGTGGAAACCAGCGGCGCCGGCGAAACATTTTTCGTGGTCGCCGCTACCGACATGGAGCGAGTCAACATCATGATGGACCGCATCCGAGACCAGGTTGGCGCGCTGCCGAAGTTGAAGGCCAGCGGCACCTTGCACGTGACGGCCGAGATCATTCCTGTCCCGCCCGCAGGCGACCCGAGGACCGTGGAACAACAAGTCTGGGGCGTTGCCGACTCTGTCACCGAAATTATTCAACAGGGCCTTCGGAGCAAAACAACACTGCAGTGAAGAGGAGAACAAAAATGCGCACGGAGAGATACAGCAAGGAGCAGCCCATGGAGCGAGCAAAGATTATGGTCGTGGATGACGATCCCGATCTCAGACAGGCCCTGAGTTTGCGCCTGCGCGCCAATCACTTCGATACCTTGAATGTTTGCGACGGTTATTCGGCCATTGCGATGGCTCTGAAGGAGCGCCCCCACCTGATCATTCTCGATCTCGGGCTGCCGGCCGGCGACGGATTTGCCGTGCTGAAAAACCTGCAACAGTATCCGGCGCTTTCGGACATCCCGGTGATCGTTCTCACCGCGCGCGACCCCGAGGCTAATGAAAAACGTACCCTCGAATCGGGCGCCTTCGCCTTTTTCCAGAAGCCGGCCGACAACGAGGAGTTGCTGGGAGTGATTCGCGCCTGCCTGCAGATGGGAGCAGGATGGGGTGGAGGTCAGCCCTCGTAGCCATCCGGGTGCTGGGCAGGGGACGGAAGGAGAGCGATATGTATGTCGACAACCGGGGGATGTTGGCCAGTTCCCGGGAGTACAACGTCCGGCGGCGGGAACCGCGCTATGTTTCCAGCATCCCCATCGCGTTGCAGCGCTTCTTGCGTTACGGACCGTTCGTCACTCGCGGTGTCAGCCTTGATATCAGCATGCGAGGAATGTCGGCTCTGGTCTGTGGCGCGCCGCGGGTGGGGGAAACGGTTGTGATCGCGCTGTCATTATCAGGCGCTCCGGTCGATATGCTGGCGACTGTCCGCCACAGCAGCGATGCCAGGTCTGGATTTGAGTTCTACCCTTTGTCTCCGATCAGCCAACAGGGAATTGAGGACTGGATACAGGAACTGAAAAAGCACGAAGAATCGCTGTTCCCCTATCCGTACGCGTATGCGGCCAGGGTTGGCAACGACTAAAAGAAGGAAGGGTGCGACGGCAGATCGCTCACTCCGCCAGCAGCGGCAGTCCCTGAATATTCCAGGAAATGTGGTGGACGGCGCTGTTGGTGGCGAGGATGGCGGACTTGCCGGGAGCGAAGGCCAGTCCGACCAAGCCCTGGCCGGAGACTTCGAGGTTGGCTTTCGCTTGGGGAGTGATCTTCACGATGCCGCGTTTTCCGGCGAGAGAAGCGGCGACATAGATATTGCCCTCGACATCAAGAGCCAGGCCTTGCGGACGTCCGAGACCGCGGTAGAACACGGAGACGGTTCCGTGGGGGTCGACTTTATAGACGCAGTCGAAGCTGGAAGTGCTGGGAGCGGTGACGAACATATCGCCGTGGAGACCGAAGGCGATGTGATAGGCGGAAACGCTTGGCTCGAGCGTCGCGAACACAAAAATCTGGCGGTCGCGAGCGATCTTGAAAATGGTTCCGCTGCGGTCGCCGACGTAGAGATTCTCCGCGGCATCGAAGGCAATGCCGGTGGCGATGCCCATGCCTTCGGCGTAGGTCGAGACCGTGCCGTTCGGCGCCACCTTGTAGACGGCCTCGTCATGGCGCGAAGAAACGTACATCTGGCCTTCGCGGTCGAAGGCAATCGCGGTGGCGTTCATCAGGTCGCTGAGAAACGGGGTGACGTTGTAGTTGGTGTCGATTTTGAAGATCGACACCGGAACTTTTTGCCCGCGCGATCCGGAGAAAGTCACATAGAGGTTGCCTTCGCGGTCGAGCGCGGGATTGGTGACGGGATGAAGATTGTCGGCCACGGGGACCGCGACCTTAATGGAGTGGGGATTGCTGACGTGTCCGACGGCGCCCGCCCCGTCCGTGCTCACGTTCGTGTTCACTGTGACCGGCCCCGACGCCGCTCCCTCCGGCACTCGGGCCACCAGGAAGTCGTCGGAACTGATTAACACGGAGCCTTCGATCTCGCCGAAGTGCACGCTGGGGCGGCGCAATTCTTGCGGACGCAGGCTTTTTCCGATGATACGAACCTCGCCTCCGGGCAAAGCGAAACTCGGCGCCACCGCTTCGATGTGCGGCTTGCCGTTGACGTTCTTTTTTCCCAGCAGGCGGTCGGAGATGCTCATGAGATTGTTCCGGCGGGAACCCGGTTACCTGATTAACGGTTACTTGGTTAGAAGTCCAAAGTGTAACAAGAGATGCATGAGGGCGAGCGCATAAAGTCCCGCTCCCAGGTCATCCACCACAATGCCTGTGCCCTCGGGCAGCCGCTCCAGTCGCCGAATCGGAAACGGCTTCCAAATATCGAAGACACGGAAGAGTATAAGGCCCACGAGAAAAGTTTTCCAAGCCAGCGGGACGGCGATGAGTGTAACCAATTGGCCCGCAACTTCATCGATGACGACGAATTGCGGGTCTTTCAGGCCGGAGGTGCGCGCCACCAGCGTGGCGGCGGGGATTCCGATGAGGGTCACAGCCGCCGCCGCGACGATGGTTGCCGAGGTGCGGCTCGCGACCGGGATCCGCGAACTGGCCAACGCCCACACAATCACTGTGGCTAACGATCCCCAGGTACCGGGACCGGGTTGGAGGCGTCCCGCGCCGAAGAAAGTTGCGACCAGCGTGGCCCAGAGCGGCGCGCGGGGGCGAGACGCCCCCGCGACAGCCGGCGGGACGCCGGCGCTACTTTCGCTGGGCGCTGGTGAGGGCTTGGATTTCACGGCGCGTCTTTATCCTTATCCTTCATCCTTGTCATTGTCATCGTCGAGGCTGTCTTCCCGGATTGCTTCGTCGGCATCGGTCACCGGCGACTTAATCACGTAGGCGCCGCTGGCCCACTTGCCGAGATCGATCAGGCGGCAGCGCTCACTGCAAAAAGGGAAGTCCGCGTCGGCAGACTTTACCGGCTTCTTGCAGATCGGGCAGCGGAGCTTGATGGGGCGCTTGCGCAGCATATTTAGTAGCCTGTAGCGATGGGGCTTGCCCCGTCTCAGACGCGGCAAGCCGCGTCTCTACTCAAACGATTTCCGCCACTAGATCATAATCGTGTGCTGCCGTGATGCGGCAGCGGTAAAACTCTCCTGCTTTCGGCTCGTTTCCTTCGGGATAATCGTTGACGAAGACTTTGCCGTCAATTTCCGGCGCGTGCATCGCCGTGCGGCCTTCGAGCAGCAGGTCGGACTCGGTCGACGCGCCTTCCAGCAGCAGATCGAATTCGCGCCCGATCAGCGATTTCTTCCTGGCCCGGCTGATCTTCTTTTGGATCGACATCAGCGATTTGCGGCGGCTCTCGATCTCGCGCGTGGAGAGCTTCTTGTCATGATCGAAGGCGACCGCACCTTCCTGGTCGGAGTAGCCGAAGGCGCCCATCCAGTCGAAGGCCGCGTCTTTTACGAAGGCGCACAGCTCATTGAATTCTTTTTCGGTTTCGCCGGGAAAGCCGACGATGAACGAAGTCCGTAAAGTGACGCCGGGAATTTCACGACGCATTTTCTCGATGGAGCGCAGGAACAAGTCGGCGCCGCCTCCACGCTTCATGCGCTTCAGAACGGTCGCCGAGGCGTGTTGCAGCGGTACGTCAATATACGAACAGATGTTGTCATGGGCGGCGATCGTCGCCAGCAGTCGCCCCGTGATTTTGTTGGGATACGCGTAGAGGAAGCGAATCCAGTGCAGGCCTTCAACGCCGGCGAGCTTTTCCAGCAGCAGAGCTAGGCCGTCTTTCAGCCCAAGGTCCTCGCCGTAGCAGGTGGTGTCCTGTCCGATGAGCGTGATTTCGCGGACTCCGGATTGCGCCAAACGCTCGGCTTCGGCGATTACGGATTCGAAACGCCGCGAGCGGAACTGTCCGCGAAGCTGGGGAATGATGCAGAAGCTGCAGGGATGATCGCAGCCTTCGGCGATTTTGATATAGGCCGTATATCCGGGTGTGGTCAGCACGCGGGGCGTGTGGTCGTCGTAAAGGTAGTTGGGTAGGTCGGCGACGGCGCCGTCCCAGGAATCGCGCGCGAAGCGGCCTTGTCCGCGGCGATGATCGCCCTCGGGGCGCGAGGTCGGCGTGGTCGAAGTCAGGATATTGAATGGCGACGGCTTTCGCGGCGTTTCCGCTACTCCGGCAGCGGCGAGAATTTTCTCCAATTCGCCGGTGCCGACGACCGCGTCCACTTCAGGAATGTTCTTTCGGATCTCATCGCGAAAACGCTCGACCAGGCAGCCGGCAACCACGAGGCGCTTCGCCTTGCCGCCCGACTTCTTGCCGTCCAACTTCCGTTTGTGACGGGCCATTTCGAGGATGGTATCGATGGATTCCTGTTGCGCGCTGCCGATAAATGAGCAGGTGTTCACCACGATGACGTCGGCTTCCTCCGCGTTGGGAGTAAGCTCGGCGCCAGCCTGGGCCAGCATGCCCATCATCACCTCGCTATCGACGAGGTTCTTGGGGCAGCCGAGGCTCACAAAACCTACCTTGGCCGGGGCAGTCGGCTCCGAAGTCGCGGATGTGATTTTTTTTACGGGCACTGGGACGATTGACGATAATGACCAGCGGGAAACGAAGCTAAGCAATTCTAGCATCCTGCATGGCCGTGTTCGCACCCGCCGGACATCGGAACCCGAGCACCAAGGAGGATACCTTATGTTTCCGTCATCCGGGCGGCCCGTGCTAATCTTATGGACACAAAACTACATCCTCAATACTCCGGAGGAGAGATGCCGGCTAAACGTCTCGCAGTTCTAGTGGTGCCAGTTCTGGTGCTCGTTTCCAGCGCATTGGCGCAAGACTTCAATCGTGCGACACCAGAAAATGAGCTTTCGGTCACGGCGGGGCGAACCTTCGTCAGCACCCAGACGATCCAGAATCCGATTCCGGACAACCCCAATCCCCACATTCATTTCGGAAACGAGGTGAGCTTCGATGTGAATTACGCCCGCCTGCTCATGAGCCATAAGATATTAGGACTGTATGCGGAAGTGCCCGTAGCGATCTTTTATCATATGGACCTAAACACCTACGAGAACGAGATTCCCCATGACATCTCGGCGCTGTTCATGACTCCATCGGTGCGCTTGAACTTTTTTTTCCGGCCAGGGAGTCACCCCGTGGGTTAGCGCGGGCGGCGGCTACGGGCGATTCTGGAATTCCTCGAGTCTGGTTTGGGGCGGAACGAACCCTGGGCCGAGCGGCACCAATACCGGCGTAGTCCAGTTCGGAGCTGGACTGGATGTGTGGCCTTGGCATCGCTGGGGTGGTCGGATTGAAGCGCGGGATTTCTACTCCGGAGCTCCCGACCTGAACGTTGATACTGGGAGAAGCCGTCAGCACAACTACTACGTAGGAATCGGCGTTATCCACCGCTTCTAGGCAGGTGTGGCACATGTGGGGACGGGGCTCCGCCCCGTCCAAGCGGGGCGTAGCCCCGCTTCCACACAGTTCTGAAAATCGTGTTTAGCCGGCGGCGGCTCGGTTCGTGGTTTTTCTGGAATTTGCCGTCTCCGCGGCAGTGATGTCGCGGAAAAGCTCGGGCAAGCTTTGGGCGTCGTGCGCCGACTTGCCGAAACGTGCGGATTCGTAAGCTCGGGTAAACCGGGCGACTTTCTCCTGCAGTGCCGCTTCCTGAATGGCCGCGACAAAATCCAGCGGTGTTTCGGACGGCGACTTGCGCCAGCCGAGCCGTGCCATGCGGGCCACCATCCGGTCATACCAGAGGGCAGCGGATTCGCGCGGGGCCCGCTCCGGATGCGCCCGCAGATTGCGGTTATGCAACCCGCTGAGCATTCGCCGGAGATTGAGCAGCGCGATCAGGAGGGCCGCGAATGCGATGCTGCCGCCCAACCATTGCACCGGAAAATTGGTGAAGTGGTCGTGCGCGCGCCGTGCCGACCGCAGCAGGGCGCGATGCTGACGCTCAATCCGCAGGCGAGCCTCTTCCAAGAACTGCCGGCTGCTGGTAGCCGCATCCTTTCCCAAAGTGCGTTGGTGGCCGATATCGTAGTTGATAATCCATTCGCGCCAAAAAGAAGCGGCCGCATCCACGTAGAGCTGCATCCGCGACCATCCGGTGCGCGTCGGCAGGCTTCCCGCGGGAGTCGGATCAAAGCTGATCCAACCGAATCCGGGGAAGAAAGCCTCGACCCACGAATGGGCGTCGCTGGCGCGCACCACATACTGGCCGGTGAGGTCATTGAATTCACCCCCGCGGAACCCGGTGACCATGCGCGACGGGATGCGCAAAGAGCGCAGCATCACCGCCATCGAACTGGCGAAATACTCGCAGTGACCTTGCTTCCTCTGGAACAGGAAATTGGCGAGCGGGTCCGGCGGCACACTGCCGGGCAGCTCCAGCGTGTAGCCGAAGTGCGTGGATAGATAGTGTTCCAATGCGATTGCCTTTTCATAATTACTGGGAGCCGCTGCGGTGATTTCTTCCGCCAACTGCGAAATGCGAATATCGAGCGGCGGCAGTTTCAGGTACTCGTCCATGCCAGCGAGCGGGGTGTTGGCCGCCAGACGAAGGTCGTCGCTGTCGATCTCGGGCAATTGCGACTCGGCTTCGTAGCGATTGATCGGGTTTTCGGCATCGAGATTGTAGACCGCTCCGCCGGCATCCGTACTCACCAGCCGGAAATTTCCTTTGAGACTCTGCGGCTGCCCGGCCAGAAAAAAGACGTTGGTTCCCAGCGGCTCCATCAGAACGCGATAACGAATGGATGGGCCCGCGACCGCCGCTGCTTCGCGCTCATCCACCAAAGGCGCCAGCCGATAGCTGCCATCGGGCGCCGGCCGCAGTTGGGTTTGGTCAAAGGAATTTGACCAGACCCTGCCGTCAAAAGCGCTCAGCGCAACCCCACGCCACTTCAAGTCGTAAGCGCCCTGGAGATCGTTATGGATCTCGATGTGCATGACGACCGCACTGGACTGCTGAATCTGGCCGATGCGGCCGAGTTGTACGCGATCGGTGAAGCCGGTGGAGACATCGCTGGCGGGCGTGTAGGCGCTCAGGTAGCGTGAGGAAACGCGGGGAAGTAAAAAGAAGATCAGAAAACTGCCGGCCAGAATCATCAGCATGAGCGCCGGAGCGATCGCCAGCAGCGAATAGGCCATGGGCCGCGCGGGATTCGGAACGCGCGGATCTTGCGCGTGCGTTGCTTCGGCGGCGACCGAGTGCCGCATTTCCATCAGAACAAAAGTGATGACCGCAACCAGCAGGAAGGCCGCAAAGGAAAACAGAAACACACTGCCGACAGTAAGCACGGCGGCGGTCAGCACCATCAAGAACGAAAGCACCGCGAGCATGTAGTGGTCGCGCGTCCGCTGCAACGAGAATAGCCTGACGACGATTAAGAAGAGCACGAGGTGAACGCTGGCTTTCAGGAAGCTGCGCGAAAGAAGGAGGTAGTCGGCGAGGTAGAGGAAGACGTAGATCAGCGTCAGCCAAGTGGTCCAGCGTTCCGGGATGGCAAACTCGCGCCGCGTCAGAAGTTGGTAGGCGCGGAGCGCCAGCCCCAGCCCCACCAGAACCACTGCCGGCAGATCGAGGCCGCCGGTCGAAGCCAGAGCGCCGAAGCCGGTGAGCACGAGGAGATAAAGCGCCACATTAAAGTAGCGCTCGATGGCGTGGGCCATGGTGGTTCTGCCCGGGTTGATGGAGGCGTCCGTCACGAGAAGATTCTATTGTTGGCGAAAGCGGCGCGGAAGGGAAGTGTCAGCGGTAACCGGATGAGCCAGGGGCCATGAAACCGCTGTCTCGCGGCCGGATTCTTGCTTCCGCGATTTGCATTTGTGTTTACAATACCTGCCCATGGACTACCTTCTGAAAACTGAACCGACGGTGTATTCCTTCGCGGATCTTGAGCGGGAGAAGACGACGATTTGGGATGGGGTGACGAATCCGGCGGCGGTGAAGCATCTGCGCGGGATGAAGCCGGGAGAGCGGCTGGTGATCTACCACACCGGGGACGAGAAGAGCGCGGTCGGGACGGCGTCGGTGGTGGCGGTGGATGCGAGCGATGCCAAGAATCCGCAGGTGAAGATCAAGGCTGGGAAGGCGATCGCGAAGGCGAAAACGCTGGCGGAAATCAAGGCGCGGGCGGCGTTTGCGGAGTCTCCGCTGGTGAGGCAGGGACGATTGAGTGTGGTGCCGCTGACGGCGGCGCAGTACGGGTGGCTGGTGGGGGAGTGAGCGGGGGCGGGAATGGCAGTCATGTGGTGCTAGCGAGACCCTGCCGAGCTTTGCTCGGCTTGGACGGGCGAGGCGCCCGTCCCCACACAAACCCTTAGGTCCTTACTACGCGCTCGGGGCAATCGGGTTCGGGGCAGGCGTAGGTTACGTGATTGCGCTGGCGGTCGAGGCTGACGATGAACATAGGGCGTCCGTGGCGCTCGCAGGTCGGCTGGTTGGGAGTGAGAGCAGGCGCGTCTCCGCGCTTGGGCGTGGTGTAGCCGAGGCGCTCGCCGAAGCAGCGGTGGCAGAACTTGTCGGTGCAGCGAAAGAATTCAATGGAGAAGTCGGCGTTGTAGGGAGCGATTGCGGGCTCCATGGTGCGGTAGTGCTGGTCGCAAAGGGGCAGGATGTCCGTCCGCATGCGAAGCGAGTTTAGCACTTTGAGGGGGGCCAAACGGAATGTGGCAGGTCGCGGCGCAGGATCTTGCTCAAGCGCTCAATTTGCGGAGGAATTCCTGCTCGTCCATGCGGTACTTGAACGCTTTGCGGCCGTTGATGAAGACTACGGGGACCTCGTCGGAATAGCGGCGTCGCATTTCGGCGTCGGAGTCTACGTCGATCTCACGCCAGGTGAAGCCGCCATGCTTCTGCAGCTTGACGATGCTCTCCTTGACGATTTCGCAGAGATGACATCCCTTGCGAGAATAAACGACGACTTCGCCAAGCTTGGCCATTCGAGGCAGTTTACCAGTTTCGGTGCAGCGTTTCCAAGACACGTGGCCAAGGCACCTGGGCGCCAGACACGAGTGCCACGACAGACGGGCGTAGAATTTCCTGATGACGACGCCCGGGATGCCGGCGAACGGACGAGCACTTTCTGGAAGGACGGTCCTGGTGACGGGAGCGGCGAAACGGCTGGGGCGCGCAATTGCTTTGGCTGCGGCCGAAAACGGCGCGGACGTGGCGATTACTTATCGCGAGTCGGCGCGCGAGGCGCGGGCGGTGGTGGGAGAACTGGCACAGCATGGCGTGGAGGCGCTGGCGGTGCGATGCGATGTCACGGATGAGAAGAGTGTCCGGGAAATGGTGAAGGAAGTGGCGAGGGAACTGGGCGGGATCGACGTGCTGGTGAATAACGCCGCGAATTACGAGACCGTCGAGTTTGAGAAGATAACGGTCGCGCAGTGGGATGCGATTTTTGCTTCCAACACGCGCGGACCGTTTCTGGTGTCGCGCGAGGCGGCGCCGTATTTGAGAAAGCGCCGAGGGCGCATCGTCAATATGGGTTCTCTGGGCGGGATGCGGCCTTGGGCGACGCATGCCCACTATTGCTCGTCGAAGGCGGCGGTACACATGCTGACCAAAGTGATGGCGCTGGCGCTGGCGCCGGAGATCGCGGTAAATGCGGTGGCTCCGGGGATGATTGAGTTGGGGGAGAAATCGGCGGCGGCGTTCATGAGGAAGGTGGCGAAACAGACGCCGATGCGACGAAATGGAACGGCAGCGGACATTGCCGCGGCAGTGATGTTCCTGGCCGCGGCTCCGCAGTTTATTACCGGGCAGGTGTTGGCGGTGGATGGCGGGTTGGGGCTGTAGCGGCGGGATTTGTTTCCTGAAGCTGGGTTCGCGTGTGGTTCGTTTCCCGTATCTTGCGTTTTCGCGTATCGTTCTGTTTCGACTTTGATCATACTTATGACACGATCCATTCGGGGTGCGGGCTCCCTTTTTCCGACACTCCTTCCGGCTCTCTTCCTGACAATGTTTCTGGCAGTTTCTCTTGCGGTTGCGCAAGATCGCCCGGAGGAGGGCGGTCATGAGCTCCAAGTTTGGAGTGGCGGGGGGCGCTCGGTTCCCGGTGGGACCAAGGATACGAGCGTGTGGAACGCGGGAGTTCGCTATGGGTGGATCTTGACGGCTCCGCACGGGCCGGGATTTCTCAACGGACGATTCGAGCTTGCGCTGGAGGCGGTGCCAGCGTTTGTTGTATTCCAGCCGGCAAACACTGTGTACGGAGCAGGAGTGAATCCGGTGGGGTGGAAATGGATTTTCGCCACGCGCGGACACATTGCTCCCTACCTCGAGTTGAGTGGAGGGACGCTCTTTACTACGCAGGAAGTGCCGGCGGGAACTTCGAAGATAAACTTCACGTCGGGCCCGGCGCTCGGGCTGTATTTTTTTGGGGAGCATGCGTGGTCGGCGGAGGTCCGGTACATGCATATTTCGAATGGCTCGCTGACCGTGCCGAATCCGGGGGTGAATACAGTGCAGGTGCGGCTGGGGTTGGGGAAGTTTTTTCGGAAGAAGTAGCGAGCGCATTGCGGTCGTGTGGAAGCGGGGCTGCGCCCCGCTTGGACGGGGCAAAGCCCCGTCCCCACACGAGAACGTCGAAGCTAACGCCGTTCTGTCAATGCAGCCGCGGTTTGCCTGGGTTCGGCGCGGCGTCCGCAGCAGGGGCCGGGCGGAATTACGGCGCCGTGGGGGCAGGTGCGCGGGTGGTTGAGGAAGGTGCAGATCTTGTCGGTGGCTTCGGGGGAGAGTATGTGCTCGAACTTGCAGGCCTGCTGCTCGATTTCGGTTTCGCTGTCCATGGCGAGCGAATCGGTGAAGAGGCGCTCGGCCAGGCGATGGCGGCGGATAATGTCGGCGGCGCGCTGGTGTCCGCGGGGAGTAAGTTCGACGATCGAGGAGCCGTCGCCGGTCGAAAAGCCAGCAGGCTTCAGCGCGTCGTGGCAGGGATTGACGAAGGGCTTGTGGTCGTGCGGTTGAGGCGGGTGCGGGCGCGTCGTTACCAGTCCCATGGCGGCCATTTTTTCCACGGCGAGGGATACGGGCAGAGCGCCGTGGACTTCCATCCGGCCAATCTCAGCGATTTGGCTGTTCTCTTCCAGGGCAAATAATTCTTCCAGCACTTCGTCGAACTGCTCCTCGTCGGCCATGGCAAAAACTTCCTGGGCGGCGATTTTTCCGTGATGCAATTCGATTCGGCGGTCGGCCAGACGCGCGACTACGGGATCGTGCGTCACCATGACGATGGTGCGTCCCTGCTGGTGCAGTTCGCGGAGCAGGCGCAGGACGATCTCTTCGTTGACGGCGTCGAGGTTGCCGGTGGGCTCGTCGGCGAGGACGATCTTGGGATCGTTGATGAGGGCGCGAGCGATGCAGACGCGCTGCTGCTCGCCTCCCGAAAGCTGCGAGGGCAGGTGGCCGGCGCGGTCCCCCAGGCCGACGCGTTCGAGGGCTTCGAGCGCTTCCTGTTCGTCGGTCATGCTGTGGAAGTACTGCGCGAGCATGACGTTCTCGACCGCGGTGAGATACGGAATCATGTGAAATTGCTGGAAGACGAAGCCGATAGTTTCGGCGCGGACATGATTGAGGTCGGAGGCGCTGAGGCTGGCGACGTTTTGTCCGTCAAGCCAGATTTCGCCGCTGGTGGGGTGGTCGAGGCATCCGATGAGATTGACCATGGTGCTCTTGCCGGAGCCGGATGGGCCCATCATGGCGACCCACTCGCCGGGCTCGATGGAGAGAGAGATGTCGTCGAGCGCTTTTATAAGGCCGCCATTGTTTTCTTCTTCTCTGGCGGGATAACTCTTGGTGACGTTCTTGAGTTGGATCATCGCTGGTCTTTCCTCTTTTACAACTTTCGCTGCGCGGCCCCTAAAGGGGCGTCCTTTTCTCGACAAATTTCGGTATCGTTAAAGCGATACCCTGATACGAAACCCTACTCTCCCCTCAGAATAATAGCGGGTTGCACGCGGCGCAGCAGTTCAATGGGCAGGATGGCCGAGATGAGGGCTACGGCTACACTGCCGGCTAGAATGTACGGGAAAACGCTGAAGCGCGGCACGACGGGCGCGTGGAAGTTGACTCGTCCGATCCAGGCAGCGACGCCGATGCCGATGAAGAAGCCGAGAATCGCGCCGACTACGCCCAGGGCGGCGGCTTCGGCCGCGAAGAATCCGTTGATCAGACGCTCGGAAGCGCCCAGGGCCTTCATGATGGCGAAGTCGCGGCGGCGGTCGAAGACCCATCCAATCAGAGTGGCGAGGACGCAGAGCGCGGAAGTGAGCACAACCAGCGTGGCGGAAGCATAGAGCGTGGCGCGCGTCTTGTTCAGCACGTTGGCTTCGCCTTCCATGATCTGGCGGACGGGGCGAATGTCGGCGGTGGGCAGAAGCTGCGCGAGCTGGCGAATCGACGCTTCAACTTCGGCGGCGGTTCCACTGGCGGCGACTTCGATGGTGGAGGGCGCGACGCCGGTCCAGTTCTGGAATTCAGATTGATCGAGATAGATGCGGCTGTCTTCGCCGGCGCCGGTCTGGAGCATTCCGGCGGGAGCGAGTTGGATCGCTTTGCCCTGAAAAGTGAGTTCGAAGGGCTGGCGATTGGGGCCGATCTTAGGGCTAAGTACGGCAGCGGCTCGCATGCCGACGAGAGCTTCGTCGGGCGCGTCGGGCCAGTGGCTCACCTTCCACCAGTGGTTCAACTGGCGGGCGCGGGCGAAGTCGGTACCTACGACGACTACCGATTGTCCATCTTTGGTGCGGGCGACCGCGTACGAGAAAGGAACAGCCAGCGTTTTTGCCCCGAGAACGGATTCGACTTTGGCCAGTGCGTCGGCGGGCAGGGACTGACCATCCTTCGCGACGATGACTACATTGGCGCCATAATTTCGGAACTCGGTGCGGAGCTTGGCTTGCACATCGACGTAGAGGTTCATCATCGCGGTGGCGACGGCGGCGGCCACGATCATGGCAAGCAAAGCCGAGGCGGCGCGTCTGCGACGGAGGACGGCGGCGCGGAGAAGCATGCGCGTGAACATGGAAGTATGCGGTGCGTGGGCGCGGCGATCGGCGACTTGCCTGGGAGTGAGGAGCGTGCCGGGAGTGGTGCTCATCGTCATCCTTCACCTCGCAGGGCGAAGACGGGATCGAACTTCACGGCGCGGCGGATGGCGGCGGCGCTGCCGGCGAAGGTTACGAAGACAGCGATGGTCATGATGATCGGGAAGAGCACGGGCTCAATGGAAATCTGCGAGTTGAAAATGGAGCGACCGATCTGGCGGGCGAGCAGCGCTCCGGCGGAAAATCCGGCAACACCGCCGACGAGCGCGAGCAGCAGCGCCTCCGCAAAGAAAATCGCAGAGACCGCGAGATTGCCTGCGCCGAGGGCTTTCATCAGGCCGACTTCGACACGGCGCTCATAGATGGCGGTGGCCATGGCGGCGGAAACGGCGAGCGCGGATGCGAAAAGAGCGGCGAGCGTGATCAGCAGCATGAGTCCCTTGATGCGCGAGAGCACCGTGCCTTCGTTCTGCGCGACCTGGCGGATCTGCTCCGCGTGCGAATGCGGAATGACTTCCTGCAACTGGTAGGCAATCGACTCCACGTAGGGCGAGCAATACCAGCGGTCGTAGACCTCGGGAGTCATCGTCTTGGGATCGCGGACGGAAAGCGCATCCGGGGGTTTGGTCAGAGCGCTGACGTAGACGCGGCGTATGGCGCCAGGTTTACCGAGAATTTGCTGCGCCAGGGCGAGCGGCGCGACGATCTGGTCGTCTTCGGCGCCGCCGGTGGAGAGGATGCCGGAGATGGTCAGTTGGCGGCCGGCGATTTCGATTGTGTCGCCGGGTTTCTTGGCTAGCTTTGCTGCCAGGCGCTCGCCTACCAGGATGTCTTGAGAGTTGTCATCGGGCCAGCCGCAGGCGGATGGCGAGTCTTCGACTCGCCCTGGACGGGGTCCTTCGGCTCCGCTCCGGACAGGCTCCGCCCCGTCCCCACACTTGCCTTCTACTTTCCACCATGGGTTCGTGATCTTCACGCCGGTGGTGAAGTCTTCTTTGCCGAAGCGAAGCGCCTTGTTGAAGTAGGTGCCGACCAGGGTGACATCTTTCGCGTCTTTGTTGTTGCCGTCGCCGACTTTCACCGTGACGGGCAGCATGGGCGAGAAGCCTACGATGTTGTGGTGCCAGAAGGTGCCGCGAATTTTCGGGAGGTCCGCTTCGTTGAGGAACGCGCCGTCGCTCGGGGGTTTCAGGTTGACGCCGCCGACTTCCACGTCGAGCGTGTCTTCCTGCGGAGTGACCACCAGGTTGGCGCCGTAACTGCGCAGTTCGCGGTTGATCTTGTCGCCGATATCGGTGGCGACGGCGATCATGGCGGTGGCAACGGCTACGCCGAGTGTGATGGCGATGCCCGCGAGCAGCTTGCGTCGCGCTTGACGGCGAAACGATTCGTAGACGATGCGGGGAAACATTATTTCGGCTCGAAGTAGTGTCTGCCGGCCGCGACGTCGGCTTCGGAAACGACGACCGCGTCGTCGGTGACCTTCGCTTTCAGCGGGACCGGATTGCAGCCGCCGGGCATCCCGATTGACTGCGGGTTCATTTGGGCGGCGCAGTTCTTGCAGATCACTCCCTGCTTGTTCTTGTAGAAGCCGACGGGCCCGCAGATTTCGCAGGCGTCGAAGACGGTGGCGATTTTTCCATCGGGCTTCTGGTAGAGCCAGAAACGGACTTCGACGCCGCCTTCCTTGGCTTCGAAGCGGTGGAGTTCGCCGTCGTAAACCTGCTTCAGGGGGATGGAGACTTTGCCGTCGACGAAGGTGACTTCGGCGGCGGGCGAGAGCGCGCTGGCGCTCTTCTCGTAGATGAAGCTGGCAGTGACCATCACGATGAAGGCGAAGGAGAAGACGTAAACCGAGGCCATCCAGAGACGCTCGCGGCGCACAGTCCAGAGCGCTTTACGGCGGGCGGCGCCGGCGGGCGGCAGCTCGACCGGCTGGCGGCTCTTCATTTCAAAGAGCACCATCAGCGCGGCCAGCGCGAGGATGGTGATGAAGAAGAAAAAATCGTTGCGGACGATGGGGCCGATGATGGCCATCTCCTGGCGGGAAGAGGGAAGGACTCCGTTCTCGGAGAGTTCGTGCAGGCCGGAGATCACGAGTTGCCCGGCCACCAGGAAAAGAATCGCGGTGGTGACCTTGAAGAATTTCTGCAGATTGATCCTGACGCTGCCCTTGACGAACATCACGCCGAAGAGGATGGCGACGGCAATTCCCAGGACCGTGCCGATGAAGCTCATCAGCTCGCTCGAGTTCAGCGTGACGGCGGAAAGGATCAGAACGGTTTCGACGCCCTCGCGCATGACCATGAGAAAGACGAAGAGGAAGAGGCCGATCCATGCGTC
>JBEKWL010000043.1:0-22786 GCA_049513095.1 Terriglobales bacterium | reverse complement strand
TTGAAATAGCGCGCGATCATGGTCAGGGTGCGGCTGGCGAGGTTGCCGAGCCCATTCGCCAGATCGGAGTTATAGCGCTGCACCAGCGCATCGAAACTAAACGATCCATCCTGCCCGAAAACAACTTCGCGCAGCAGGAAGTATCGCAGGGCGTCGGTGCCGAGCACATCCACGATGGTTTCGGCGCGCACGATATTTCCGCGCGACTTCGACATTTTGCTTTCTTCAAAGAGCAGCCAGCCGTGCGCCGTAATGCTTTTGGGCAACGGCGATCCGGCGGCGAGCAGGAACGCCGGCCAGTAGACGCAATGGAAGCGCACAATCTCTTTGCCGATCATGTGCACGTCAGCGGGCCAGTACCTGTCGAATTTGCTGGTGTCGTTTGAATCAGAGCCTGAGCCGTAGCCGAGCGCGGTGATGTAGTTGGCCAGCGCGTCGAGCCACACGTAGACCACGTGCTTCGGATCCTCCGGCACAGGGATGCCCCACGCGAACGTCGAGCGGCTGATGGAGAGATCGCGCAGGCCGCTGCGCACGAACGAGAGCACTTCATTGCGCCGCGTTTCGGGGCGGATGAAATCCGGCTGCTCGGTGTAAAGGCGGATCAACTGGTCCTGAAATGCCGAGAGCTTGAAGTAGTAGTTCTCTTCGTGGACGGTTTCCGTCGGGCGCTCGCAAAGCGGACAGGGAGCGCCCGGCCCGACGGCATCCACGTAAAGCTCATCGGAAACACAGTACTGACCGGAGTAAATTCCCTTGTAGATGTAGCCGTTATCGCGAATCTTGCGCCACAACGCCTGCACGCCGCGCTTGTGGCGCTCAGAGGTGGTGCGGATGAAATCGTCGTACGTCAAGCCCATGCGATCCCAGAGCGCACGGAATTCCGCCGAAATCTCATCGGTGAACTGCTGCGGCGTTTTGCCCGCGGCCTGGGCTGCACGCTCGATCTTTTGACCGTGTTCGTCGGTGCCGGTCAGGAACCAGGTGTCATCCCCCAGCATCCGGTGGCGCCGCGCTATCGTGTCGCAGACAATCGTGGTGTAGGCGTGTCCGATGTGCGGATGCGCATTGACGTAGTAGATCGGGGTAGTGATGTAAAACTTTTTGCTCATTCCTGTGCCTTGGCGGAAAAACTCCTTCTTAAATCTGCGTGCTTAAGCTGCGTTCGTTGCCTTCGATCTGATGTCGACCACTTCGATTCCGATGTGCTGCAAGTGGTGCAACATATGCGCGACATAATCCTCGAATACAAACTGAAGCGTTAGCGGTTCCGAACCGGCAACGGTGAGCGTTCGTGACCAGGCAGAGTCGGACACTGCTTCGGCGGCGGCCAGCAATTGCCGGTTGAGTGCCTGCCACAACTCGATCAGTTCCTTCCAATCGCGGCGCTGGTAAGCATGCACAGCCACCCAGCCATTCTGGTCGTAGCCGGGCATGGACGGGCGATCCTCCAATTGCGCACGAACGATGCGTTGATGATTGTTAGCGGCTGAATCGAGCAGATGTCCGAGCTCCTCCTTCGGAGACCAGGTTGACGGTGTTGGCTTGCTTTCGACCGCGTCCTGGGAAAGCTTCTCGAGGCGGCCTGGCACGCGCTGCAAAAGGTCGCGCAACAAAGTGAGCGCTGGCATGAATCCTCCTGACTTATGATCCTCAACCCGGACTTGAATCGTCGTCATTCTTATTTTTGCAGCTCCGCGAGTGCCGACAACACTTCGGCGCTGTGCTCATTTGGTTTTACCTCGGTGTATACCTTCACAATCTTGCCTTCTGGATTGATGATGAAGGTGTGCCTGGCCGCGACCTTGACCAGCCCGAAGTTGGTCAACGAGTCATAAGCACTGGACACTTTGTGGTCGGTGTCGGCCAGCAACTTAAAGTTCAGCCCTTCCTTGGCGCAGAACTGCTTGTGAGAGTCGGCGCTATCGACGCTGACTCCAAGGATTACGACATTCTTCTGCTCATACTGCGACAGGTCGCGCTGGAAGTTGTGCGCCTCTATGGTGCATCCGCTGGTGAAGTCCTTGGGATAGAAGTACAAGACCACCCACTTGCCGCGATAGTCCTTAAGGCTGACCGGGGTGCCTTCCTGCGAGTTGAGCGTGAATTCGGGAGCCAGGGTGCCCACCGACGGGGCTGGCCCCGCGAAGATGAGGAGCGAGGTTAGCGCGACGAAAGTCACGCAAAGTGAAATCATTCTTAGAGTTTTCAGCATATAGAACCTCCTGATTGAATTAGCCAGCCTTTGAAGGGGCGTTTGATTCCGACCAGCTTGCGGCATCGCTAAAGCGATGCCCTGATACGAAACAGATGCCCTGATACAAAACCTGGTTCATGTTTTTCGCCCGCCTCGAAGATACTGCTGGATCGCTTCCTGCATCACCGCGCGAAGCGGCACATGCTGTGCCTCGGCCAGCGTCCGGCAGTCTTCATATTCCGGCGCATAGTTGGAGACGCTGCCATTCATATTGGCGATCTTGATCCGCACCGGACCCCACGCCGTATCTACCGTTTCCCATCGTCGCGAGAGCGTCTGGCGCTGTTCCTCGCGGCGGCGCACGCCCAGAGTTGTGGTCTCCGCAAAGATCAGTTTGGTGAGGCGATTCGCGTCTTCCATTTTCGCCAGCACGGTGAGCAACGCGCCGGGGCGGCTTTTCTTCATCTGCACCGGGACGCTGAACACATCGAGCGCTCCTTCGGCCAGCAACCGCTCCATGGCGTAGGCCAGCACCTGCGGGCTGAGGTCATCGAGATTCGCTTCGAGCACCGTGATCCTGTCATTCCATTTGCTTGGCGATGTACTCGCGCCATCCTGCGGCGCAGCTTCTCCAATTGTTAGCCGCAACAGGTTCGGATGCTCGGGGAATTCTCGTGTGCCAGCGCCGTATCCCACCTTTTCAATCTTCATTGCTGGAAACGGCGCGAACCGGCCGCACAGCGTCTTCACGATCGCGGCGCCTGTCGGCGTTACCAGTTCGACCTGTGGCCCCGACGAATACACCGGCGCATCCCTGAGCAACCTCAGCGTTGCGGGCGCCGGCACGGGAAGCGTTCCGTGCGCGCACTTGACGGTTCCGCCGCCTACGTTCAGCGGCGAGCATACCCATTCTTCGACCGCAAGAGATTCCGCTCCCACCGCGGCGCAGACAATATCCACCAGGGCATCGACGGCGCCGACTTCGTGAAAGTGAACGCGCTCGATGGACGTATCGTGAATCTCGGCTTCGGCTTGGCCCAGAGTTTCGAATATGCGAATCGCGGTTGCCTTCGCCGCGCCGCCGATGGCTGACTTCTCGATGATCTCGCGAATCTCTGTCAGACTGCGCCCATGTTGTGTAGGGACGGGGCTTTGCGCCGTCCTTGGCGGGACAGAGCCCCGCCGCCACATGGGCTCGCCGTGATCGTGGTCATGCTCGTGTTCCTGCCGCTCCCGGAAAACTTCGCGCGGCAGATCCTTTTCGCCGTTGGCGTACACATCCACTTTGGTCGCGGAAATTCCGCCCCGCAGCACCCGGGAAATCTCCAACCGAGCGCCGATATCGATCGCCGCGACCGTGTCCTCCAGAAGCTTTGGAGACACCCCGGCATCCACCAGCGCGCCCAGAAACATGTCGCCGCTAATGCCGGAGAAACAGTCGAGGTAGGCTATGCGCATGATAAGAATCGCTATTGGCTCTTAGCTCTTGGCTCTCAGCTAAAAGCCAAGGGCTAAGAGCTTAAAGCGCTGTCTCTTGTCGAATTTTCATCATAGGTGCCGCTCGCATTACCGTCAAACCCGTCGCCTGTCGCGAGTTTGTTAGAATCAATTTCTTCAATAGTTTAGAGGACATCCTTGTATCGATATCTGGAACGCCGACTGGTCGAACATCTACGCGAGTTTCTGCGTCGTACTTACGACCTGGAAATCGCTAACATTGTCGTTGAACAGCCGCCCAAAATCGAATTTGGCGAGTACGCGTTGCCGCTCGCTTTCGAACTCGCCCGGAAACTCCGCAAGGCGCCGCGCAAGATCGCCGAAGAAATCGTCGCCGGGGTCGGTGCGATTCCCGGCTTTGAGAAATTCGAGGTCGCGGGCGCCGGGTACATCAACGTTCGCGTAAGCCGCGCCGAACTGGCCACGGCGCTCGCCGCCGACCAATCTGCGCCGGCCGAGGTTCCACCGGGCAAGGTGTTGGTCGAACATTCGAGCATCAATCCCAACAAGGCGGCGCACATCGGACACCTGCGCAACGCCATTCTCGGCGATACCTTCGTCCGCCTGCTGCGCTTTGCGGGCAGGGAAGTGGACGTCCAGAACTACATCGACAACACCGGAGTGCAGGTCGCCGACGTGGTGGTTGGATTCGTGCACATCGAGAAGAAGTCTCGCGCTCAGATTGAAGCGCTCGCCGCCGCGCCGCGATTCGATTATGTATGTTGGGAGCTCTATGCTCGCGTCTCGCAGTGGTATGAAGAGGACAAGGCGAACCTGCAGGCGCGATCAGCCACGCTGCATGCGATCGAGGAAGGGAATAATGAGACGGCGGCGATTGCGGATTTGATTTCGACGGCCGTCCTTAGGCGCCATCTCGAAACCATGGACCGGCTCGACATTGAGTATGACTTTCTGCCGCGCGAGAGCGAAATTCTGCACCTGCACTTCTGGGACGCGGCGTTTAGCAAGCTTAAGGACGCTGGCGTCCTTACTTACGAGACGGGAGGCAAGAACGCGAGCTGCTGGGTGATGCGGCGCGCGGGAACTAGCGCGGACCGTACGGGCGACTTACGGGAGGGAGCCGAAGCCAAGAAGAAGAAAACGAACGGCTCTGAGACAGCGAGTGACGACGATGACCTCCTCGTAGCGATTGGGTCGCAGCCCGGAGTTGACATTCGTCCATCAGAGATCGCCGAGGAAGACCAGAAAGTCATCGTCCGCTCCAACGGCACGGTCGGTTACGTCGGCAAAGACATCGCTTATCACATGTGGAAGTTTGGCCTGCTTGGGCGCGATTTCGGCTATCGGAAATTCTATCGCTATCCCAACGCGCACGACTGCTGGATCTCGACCACCGAGGGCGAGCGAGATCATCCCCACTTCGGCGATGTGGCCGAGATCTACAACGTCATCGATGCGCGCCAATCCGAGGCGCAGAACACGGTGATCGAAGCTTTGCGTGAACTCGGCCACGGCGAAGCCGCCGATCGCTACACCCACTTCTCCTACGAAATGGTTGCACTGACGCCGCGCTGCGCCGCTGAACTTGGCTACACACTTAGCGACGAAGATAAGGCGCGGCCCTGGATCGAGGTCTCCGGCCGCAAGGGCTTTGGCGTGAAGGCGGACGATCTTCTCGATGCGCTCATCGCCTCGGCCGGCAAAGAAGTGGATGCGCGTCATCCCGAGTTGAGTGAAGTGGAGCGCGCCAGCATTGCTATGCAGATCGCCATCGGGGCGCTGCGCTACTTCATGCTGAAGTTCACGAAGCCCTCGGTGATCGCCTTCGATTTCAAAGACGCTTTGAGTTTCGAGGGTGACACGGGTCCCTACGCACAGTATGCCGCCGTCCGCGCTTCGAACATTTTTCGCAAGGGTGGGCTCGATCCGGAGAGTTTCTGTCGAGATGCGGCTGGCCGCGTCGCTACAGAAGGTTTCGCTCAGTTCCTTACTGGCGAATCGGGCAACGACATTTGGGAGCTCTGGCTGGCGGCCGCGAAAACGTCGTACATCGTGGGCCAGTGCATCGCGACGACCGAGCCCGCGTATCTCGCCAAGCATGCCTTTCAACTGGCGCAGCTCTTTAATACGTTCTATCACCGCTATCCAATCCTGAGCGAAGCGGATGAGGGCCGGAGAAAGTTCCTGCTGGCAACCACAGCCGTGGTTCGCCGCGAGCTTATTCGCGTTCTTGCGGCGATGGGGATCGGTGTTCCGCCGGTAATGTGAGCCAGTTGCGCAATCTTGCGAATTAGCGGCCGACCATCTCCAATACGGCACCGATACTCGTCTCCAGGGTTTCGACCGGCATGCCCGGCCGCTCCAGACGGAGCACCGCTCTCGCCAGGCTGTTGTTGGCGACTTCAAAGCTGCCGGTGCAGTCGGTCTTCACGTAGGGAAGACGATGGATGCTAGGGCCAGCGCCAGCGATCGCTCCTTCCAGTCGGAATCCACCCTGCGTCGAACATCGAAAATTCCACAGCAATTCATCCGAATCCCTTCTGATCTCTTGTAGATTCTTGAATTCGTGCTCCATCCCCTCATGCCAGAGCACCGCTTTGCGAAAGACTAGCCCGAACGGCATTTCGTATACCAAGGCTTCGAATGTGCTTGCCTGGCATGCGCTCGAACGCCCGCCGGGGCGGGGAAAATAGGCATGGGTCCAAGTCCAGAAGTTGCGATGCCGGTATCCACAGTTGTGTCCTTGCACTCCGAACCCCAGAGGGGTTCCCGCAAAACTCCGGCCATCCAGCGTGATCTGGCCGGAAAAAAGCGCGTCGGAATGCGGGGTGCGCGAAAATCCAATCCAGCCCTTGTTGCTCAGCGTGACGCGAAACGCGGAACCGTAATGCAAGTTCCATGAAATCGCGTGCCCTCCAACTGCCAACGCTCCCCGGCAGGAGCTCTCGCCGATTTCATTGTTGCCGATGCGGATGTGGAATGGATTTTGCCTTCGGGCGCTGAGGTCCAGACCTTCCAAAGGAAATCCTTGAATGAAGCTTTGCGGCTTTCCATCCTGCGGAAACCATGTGGCCCATACCTGGACGGGCATCCCGCCCGGGTCGCCTGCGCAACCGCAGCGGCCAGGATTCATCAGCAAATATCGGAACCACCACGCCCCGGCGCCGTCCGCCAGTCCCAGACGAACAAACCAGACTTCGTAACGGCGCCGGGCAGAGAGTGATGAATAGAGTTCGTTCAGCGTCTTCACAGTCGTACGCATCATTTCAGGTCATTTCAGGACTATGGGCAACGGCTGGTCATAGGGTTGAATCGCGACGATAAGGGACTTGCGCTGATCGAAGGCTTCCTTGGTGAGCTTGAAACCGACGATGATGACTCCTCGGCGTTCGGTTCCGGCGAGCAGCTTGGTTTCGGGGGAAAGCGGCGGCTCGGAATTTTGTTTCAACGCCGGGAATGCCTGGAAATAGCGGTCAAGATCCACGGCGGAAGCGGCTTCGTCGTCGAAGGTTTTGTCGTCGGCGGTGGTGAGCTGCGCTTTGAGCGTGTGAATCCAGAGCGGCTTTTTCGCCGTATTGCGGAGGGTCAGGGTGATGGCGGCCAGGATCATGTTCTGGCCGGGCACTTCGGCCGCGGCCACCGAATCGACCGAACCCGCGCCCTGCGGTTTCGGCCGGCCCGTGAAAGCGAAAATTCCCACAATCACCGCGACGGCAGCGATGCAGATCAGGACAATGCCAGCGGGCGGAAGGTTGCGCCTGGCGGTTCCGAATTCATCCCCGATGTGAAAGTCGGTGATCGGGTCAGGCGGTGGTGGGGGCTGCGGCCGAGGAGGCCCGGGGTGACCGGGCATGGGTTGATCGGACATGGGGTGATTGTAGACGAGCGTCTGACTTCCGGCATCGGACTGCGGGGTACTGGGTAAACACAAGATTTCAGACAGTACCCGGTATGGCGGCACGTCCGCAATTTGGGCTCTGACCGGGGGTACGCTATCGGAGAGGGGTTATATGTCCTTACGGTGTCGTGACTTTGGTTACCTTGCCACGTGTGACGGATGCTGCGACGATGCGGAAGATTTCCTTTTGGAGGTACTCGGCGGTGAATCGTCAAACTCTCTTTAGCGCGTTGGCTTGCGCATTGCTAGTAGTCAGCATGCTGGGCTGCGGATCGACTAACAACTTGCAGTCCATTACGCTATCGGTTTCGAACACGGACGCGAACGCGGGCACTGGGTTCGTTTTGTATCCTGGGTTGCCGGTACAAATGTATACGTGGGGGAACTACAGCAGCGGGAAGCAAAAGCTTCTTTTCGGCAGTAACCTTACCTATCAGATAGCGAGTACCCCGTTTGGTCATGCTGAAACCGGCACGTTCGGCGACCCGAACGCCACCCCGCCGCAGACCGTCCAGTTGAGCGCGGACGGACAACTCACGCCCATCACGCCCCCTGCCTGCTCCTATGTGGATGTCGCGCAGCCCCCCGCGACCAAGCCGGCCTTTCAAACGACAGGTTGGTATATTGTTACGGCTACCTATCTTGGGCACACTACCCCGCCCGGCGCTGTCTATATGGCTACTGCCGGTCTCCCCGCTACTACCACTAACCCGAGCGGAGAATGCGGTGCGCAGCCGACTTCTTAGTTTCGTAGTCCGGCGTTTGATTTTTTGATCCGCGGGGACGGTTGCATGCCTGCCGTCCCCGTCTCCATTTAGATCTGCCCTGGCGAAGCCGGCCATTTTCAGCCCATCCGTTTGAGCGTCCTGCTCACCAGCCTTATAATGCTAAGTTTGCCCGTACACGCGATTGTTGCCTATGCTTGTCATTCCCGCAATTGAAGTCGTGATCGGATGAAGGTACGCGCCGGAATTGAAGTGTCGAGCCAGTCCGACATCGGCTGCGTGCGCCAGAATAACGAGGATTCGTTTGGCTATTGGGAGCCGGAGGATGACGGGCAGTTCCTGCGCAAGGGGCGGCTGGCGATTGTAGCGGACGGCATGGGCGGCTACGAGGGCGGTCAGGAAGCGAGCCGGCTGGCGGTGGAAACGATGGTGGCAGTGTACCGCGACTTTGGCGGCGACGACCCGCAGGCGGCGCTGGTCGAGGCTTTGCAGGTGGCGCACGAGCAGATACGGCAATACAGCTATGCCCATCCGGAACTGCGGGGCATGGGAACGACGTGTACGGCGGCGGCGATCGTCAGGGTTGCGGACGGGGGTGCGCAATATGACGCGCTCTATTACGTGCATGTGGGGGACACGCGACTCTACCTCATCCGCGACGGCCAGATTACGAGGGTAACGCGCGACCACTCCTATGTGGGACGGCTGGTGGAGTCGGGCTTGATCAGCCAGGAACAGGCGGAGAATCATCCACAGCGGAACATTCTGACCGCAGCTTTAGGCACGAACCCCGATCTGGTTATGGACTCACCCGGACGACCAGCGCCGCTGCGCCCGGAGGATGTGCTCGTGATCTGCAGCGACGGATTGTGGGGGTTGGTACGCGACGCGGAGATTCTTGACGCAGTGAAAAACAAAAGCGCGGAACAAGCGGGCCGCGAGCTGATCGAAATGGCTCGGGAACGCGGCGGACCCGATAACATCACGGTCGAGATTCTGCGCCTACGCTGAGGCGGTTCGGGATCCTGAAAGCGTGCGTCCGGCACGGAAAAGTCGCATCTTCCGAAAGTGCAAAGCCTTGCACAAGGCCCCGGTGCGAGTCCCTCTTCCAGCGGTAACTTGATGAAATCACAGGACCGGCCAAAGCCGGGAAATTTATTGCTTTGGCAGTGCGCTTGCATTTTCTATAATGCCTATCAGCCACATAGAGATAGTCGGGGCTGGCAACATGAAGGTTTCCCAAAAAGGGCTGTATGCGTTGCAGGCGCTGATGGTGCTGGCCCGGCGCTATACCCAGGGTGCGATCCGGATTCGCGACATTGCCTACGAAGAAAATCTGCCGGGAAAGTTTCTGGAGCTGATTCTTCTGGAACTGAAGAACGCGCGCATCGTGGAGAGCGTGCGCGGCGCCAAGGGCGGATACCGCTTGCGCCGGGCGCCGTCGGAGATCCGGTTGAGCGAAGTCATCCGTTTGATTGACGGGCCGCTCGCGCCGTTTGGGGACGCGGAGCAGCTGCGGGTTCTGATCGATCGCGATGCCGACCATAGCGCCCTGTACAAAGTGTTCCTGGAAGTACGGGATGCAGCCGCCGGGATTCTGGAGAATACGACGCTGGCCGACTTGATCAGCCGTGGACCGGCCGCGAATTCCCATCCAAGCATCAGCGACAAGAAGATCAGCAACCGGAAGAGCCGCAGAAAGAAGAAGTCCGAGCTCATTGTGCTGCCGATGTTGGCCCGAGGCGGGGGCAATGATTAAGCGAAGTTTCTTCGCTTGCGCCGGGTTGGGGTTTTTGCTGGGTGCATTGGCCTGGGGCCAGACCGTCATTCGCGTGGGGGCATTTCCGAATATCACGCACCCGCAGGCGATGGTGGGTAAGAACAACGGGTGGTTCGAGAAAGCGATGGGGCCCCACGTCAGGATTGAGTGGAAGAGCTTCAACGCTGGGCCTTCGGCGATGGAAGCCTTATTTGCCGGGGCGATTGACATGACGTATATCGGCCCGAACCCAGCCATCTCCGGCTACGTTCGCTCCAATGGAGAAGCATTGCGGATTGTGGCGGGCGCGACCAGTGGCGGAGTTGCGCTGGTGGTGCGCAACGATTCCGGCATTCTGAAGCCGGAAGATTTTCACGGCAAGAAGATCGCTTCCCCGCAGATGGGCAACACGCAGGACGTGGCGCTGCGCGCGTGGTTGAAAGCGAACGGCATGAAAACGACGGACAAGGGTGGGGACGTGCAGGTAATTCCGCTGGCGAATCCCGACCAGTTGACGCTGTTCCTCAAGAAAGAGTTGGATGGCGCGTGGGCGCCCGAGCCTTGGGCAACGCGCTTGATCAAGGAAGGGAACGGCCGCCTGTTCCTGGATGAGCGGACGCTCTGGCCGAACGGTCAGTTTATCGCCGCTCATCTGATCGTGCGGACGCAATTTCTGCGGGAACATCCCGATCTGGTGAAGAACTGGATTCGCGCGCACGTGGAATTGACCGACTGGATCAACGGGCATTTGCCCGAGGCCAAAGAACTTCTCAACCGGCAGATCGCGAAAGAGACGGGGAAGGCGCTGCCTGACGCGGTGCTGGATGAAGCTTACGGGCGCATGACGGCGACGTATGACCCGCTGCGCGCGTCGTTGGTGACTGCCGCCAAGTCCGCATTTGACGCTGGTTTTCTTGGGCGCCAGATGCCGGATCTGTCGAGTTTGTACGATCTTTCGCTCCTGAACCAAGTCTTAGCGGAAAAAGGGAAGAAGGCAATCCAATGAGCACGAGTCCTCAAAATGCGTATCCTGCGGCAGTCCCAACTGGCACTCGCGCCGGAGTGCGCGCAAATGTGTTTCGCGGGAAACCGGCTTCCTCCGTAACTACGTTTCCGGGGCGCCCGATCGCCGAGGTGGTAGTCCCGAAGGTCGCGCTGGATGCAATCTCGCTCAGCTACAAGACGACTTCGGGGGAGCGGTTACTGGCGCTCGACAATATCAGCCTGGAAGTGAAGCCGGGAGAGTTTCTCTGCATCGTCGGCCCTTCGGGATGTGGCAAGTCCACGCTGTTGCACCTGATCGCGGGCCTGCAGCCGCAGACCTCGGGAAAGGTGCTGGTGGATGGCACGCCGGTGAGTGGGCCGGGAACCGATCGCATCCTGATCTTCCAGGAACTCGGCCTGTTTCCGTGGCTGACGGTTGGCGGGAACGTCGAGTTCGGCATGAAGATGAAGAACGTCCCGAAAGCCTTGCGCGAGGAGAAGGTGCAGTACTATTTGCGTCTTGTCCATCTTTTGAAATTCAGGGACAGCTATATCCATCAACTATCTGGCGGCATGCGGCAACGAGTCGCATTGGCGCGGGCACTGGCCACCGAGCCCGACGTCCTGCTGATGGACGAGCCGTTTGGGGCGCTGGACGCTCAGACTCGCGATCTGCTGCACGACGAATTGGAGCGCATCTGGGCCGAAACCGGACGCACCATCATTTTCGTTACGCACAATGTGCGCGAAGCAGTAAGGCTGGGAGATCGCGTGGTCTTGCTGACGTTTCGTCCGGGGCGGGTGAAAGAGGAATTTTCGGTGAACCTGCCGCGGCCGCGTCACATGGAACAAACCGGTGTCGCACGCATGGCGGGGGATATCCTGGATTGCCTGCGCGATGAGATCAACAAGTCCCTGGAAGAGGAGTACGCCGATGAAAAAGCTCGCTAAGCAGGTAATCTTCTATTCCGCGCTTCTCGGCGTCTGGGCCCTTTTAGCAAAACTGCGCATCTGGCCGCCGTACCTTTTTCCTCCGCCGTGGGGAGTTGGACACTCCTTGTGGGACGGCTTTGCCGACCATAGCTTCTGGATTGGCATCGCCGTCACTATGAAGCGCATGCTCATCGGCTACAGCTTGTCGGTCGTGCTCGGGATGATCCTTGGTTTAGCCGTCTCGAGCAACAAATTCCTGGAAGAAACTTTGGGCGGTTTGCTGGTGAGTCTGCAATCGCTGCCGAGCATCTGCTGGATTCCGCTGGCCGTTCTCTGGTTCGGACTGACGGAAAAAGCCATTCTGTTTGTGGTGCTGATGGGTTCGCTGCTCTCGGTGACCATTGCCATGGACGACGGGCGCAAGCAGATGCCGAAGATCTATGGCATGGCGGGGCGCAACCTGGGAGCAAGCGGTTTCCGCCTTTTCTGGTCCGTGCTGTTGCCGGCCAGCTTGCCGTTTATCGTGAACGGGATGAAACAAGGCTGGGCCTTCGCGTGGCGCTCGCTGATTCAAGCCGAAATGATTTTTCTCAGTCTCGGACTGGGCCAGTTGCTGATGATGGGCCGCGACCTGAGCGATATGAACCAGGTCATGGCGGTGATGATCCTGATCATTATCCTCGGCTATCTGGTGGACGGCCTGATCTTCCGCACCATGGAGCGGCGTCTGCAGGCGAAATATGGGCTGACGCCAGCGTAGCACGGCAGCTCTCAGGTGGCAGGTCTCAGGAAAACCTGCGGTCTCTCTTGGCTGTTGGTGGTCTGCCGGCGACCTAAGGTTTTCCTGACACCTGACACCTGAGACCTGATTCTCGTAAGATTCCCTGTGCTCGTCTTCTGGATTCTTTTCAACCTGTTTGTGGTGGCGATGGTGGCGCTCGATCTGGGCGTACTAAATCGCCGCTCCCGCCGCGTCGGGTTTCGCGAGGCGCTGGCCTGGTCGGGAGTCTGGATCGCGCTGGCGGCGGCGTTTGCGGTGCTGGTGTTGTTCTGGCACGGACGGGCGCAGGCGCTCCAGTTTGTAACCGGCTACGTCATCGAAGTGTCGCTCAGCGTCGACAACCTTTTCGTATTTCTCGTCATTTTCCGCTATTTCAAGGTGCCTGACGAGCATCAACACAAGGTGCTGTTCTGGGGAATCCTCGGGGCGCTGCTCATGCGGGGTGTGTTCATCGTGGTGGGCGTGGGCCTGATTCGCCGCTTCAGTTGGATCACCTACGCATTCGGCGCTTTGCTTGTTTATTCGGGATTGAAGCTGCTGCGGCAGGGCGAAACGGAAATTCATCCCGAGAAAAACCCTGTTCTTCGCCTGTTTCGCCGAGCTTTCCCGGTGACGGAGGAATATGTGGAGGGGCAGTTCTTTACGCGGCGATTTTCAGCGCGGCGATTGTTCAGGCAAAAGAGCGGACTTTACGCCACTCCGCTGTTGCTGGTGCTACTGGTGGTCGAGACCAGCGACATTCTTTTTGCGGTGGATTCGATTCCGGCGGTCCTCGCCATCACGCTGAACGCCTTTATTGTCTACACCTCGAATGTGTTCGCCATTCTCGGCCTGCGTTCGATGTACTTCGCGCTGGCGGGAATGATGGACCTGTTTCACTACCTTCATTACGGACTGTCGGTGGTGCTGATTTTTATCGGGTTCAAAATGCTAGGGTCGCACTACGTGTACATTCCAACCGGATGGGCACTGGCGATCGTGCTTTTTGTTTTGGCAGCTTCCATCCTCGCCTCGCGGGTGAATCCGCAAAAGAAACTGGCCAGGTAGCCAAAGAAACTGGCCAGGTAGCCTCAGTTGCCCATTGCAAACGCAGCGTGAAGAAAAACTCGTGTAGAGACGGGGCTTGCCCCGTCTCGGACTGCCCAAGCATCCTGGCTCGCGCAGGTTGGGGGTGAGGATTTTGAGCCGTGCCGGCACATCTAGCGCATACGCTATGATGAATGTTCATGATCAGCATTCCAGTGGCTACGCCGTCGCGCTCCTATGAAGTGCTCATCGGAAGCGGGCTGATCGCCCGTGCCGGAGAATGCCTCGGCAAGATTCTTGAGAATCGCCGCGCGTTTGTGGTCACTGTCCCGCCGGTGCGGCGGCGCTGGGCGAAGGTCCTGCTGAAATCGCTGGCCGCCTCGGGAGTTGAAACTGACCTGCTCGAAATGCCCGATGGCGAGCGCGCGAAACGTCTTACGACCCTGGAGAAGCTGGCGGAGAAACTGGTGAAGCAGGGCGCCGATCGCGGGGTCACGCTGGTTGCGCTCGGCGGCGGCGTAGTCGGCGACGTGACTGGGTTTCTGGCCTCGATCTATATGCGAGGCGTGGATGTCATCCAGGTACCGACGACTGTGCTGGCGCAGGTGGATGCGGCGATCGGCGGGAAAACGGGCGTCAACCTCGTGTCGGGAAAGAATCTGCTCGGGACTTTCCACCAGCCGCGTGTTGTTCTGGTCGACCCCACCGTTCTGGAGACGCTGCCTTCGCGTGAATACCACGCCGGTCTGTACGAGTCGCTGAAGTGCGGCATTATCGGAGATCCGGGGTTGTTCAAGCTTTTTGAAGACCGGCGCCGCGAGATTCTGGATCGCGACCCGGTCGTGGTTGAGAAAGTGATTGCCGATTCGGTGCGCCTGAAGGCGTCGATAGTGAGTGCTGACGAACGCGAAGGCGGATTGCGGCAAGTGCTCAATTTCGGACACACGATCGGACACGCGCTTGAGACCGAGACCCGCTATGCGCAGTTGCTCCACGGAGAGGCGGTGGCGTGGGGCATGATCGCGGCTACGCACATCGCGCTCTCCACGGGCAAACTGGATAGTGTGACGGCGGGACGCATTTCGAACGCGGTGCTTGGCTTTGGCAGGCTGCCGCGCATGCAGTTGCAGACCGCGAACATCCTGAGGCGGCTGCGCTCGGACAAGAAGACGCGGCACGGGGTGGTGCACTTTATTCTGCCGCGCGAGATTGGCAAGGTTGAGATCACGAGCGACGTGCCGGAAGCAATCGTGCGCTCCGCGGTCGACGAGATTCGGAAGCTGGCGCGGAATTAGTATCGCCTACGGTGGAGCGACGGGCGCCCGGCCCGTGCAGCCGTATGACGGCCGGGCGGGGGCGCCCGGCTCTCCACGGGCGACAAGAATATGGATCAACAGATGAATCAGCGGATCGTAGGCGCAGCGCCTGCCGGTGCGCCAGACCGCGAGTCTGCGGCGGTGGCCGTGCGGGAGATGTTCAGCTCGATTGCGCCGCGCTACGACCTGCTGAATCACGTTCTTTCGTTCAACATTGACCGGTGGTGGTGGTGGCGCACCGCGCGCACGTTCGATGCGATTCTGAAGCGTCCCGAGGCTCGCGTGCTGGATATTTGTTGCGGCACCGGAGACATGGCGTTCGCTTTACTCCGGCGCGCTGGCTCGGGGGCTTCGCAGATTCTGGGTGCGGATTTTTCTCACGCCATGCTGAAGCGCGCAGCGGCGAAGGCGGCGGAGAAGGCGCCCGACAAAGGAAGCGGCACGACCCTGCGCTGGATCGAAGCCGACGCACTTCGCCTGCCGTTTCCCGATGGACATTTCAATCTGGTGACCTCGGCATTCGGCTTTCGAAACCTGGCCGACTACGACGCGGGATTGCGTGAAATTGCGCGGGTGCTCGGCCCGGGCGGAGAATGCGGCATCCTGGATTTCGGAGAGCCGGGCGGCTTGATCGGACAGTGCTATCGCGTCTACTTCAAGAAAGTTCTTCCCGCGATCGGGACGATGATTTCGGGAGTGCGCGGCCCGTACGCCTATTTGCCCGCGTCGGTCGAGCGTTTTCCGGCGCCGGATGAAATGCTTGGGCGCATGCGCCAGGCGGGGTTTCGCGAGGCTTCCTGGACTCCGTACACGTTTGGCATTGCGGGGCTTTACCGTGGAGTGAGGAGCGCTTAACCGCCGAGGAATTCTGAGAAAACATCTAACCTGAACCAGTATGATGCACGGTGTTCCGTGTATTCGACTCGTGGGGGAGTTATGGCGAAGTTTGAGACAGTTCTGAAGTGTTTTGAAGCGCCCGACGAGATACGAGTGTTCGAAAAAGGAAGATTCGAACTTGTTCGCATCGGGGACATGACCATCGGCCGCGCCACGTACGAGCCGGGATGGAAGTGGTCCGTTCACGTCGGGCCCAGCTTGGGTGCGTCGCGCTGCAACGTCGAGCATGTCGGGCTGGTGCTCTCCGGCTGCGCCACAGCTGCGATGGAGGACGGCACGATCCACGAACTCCGCGCCGGCATGCTCTTTTACATTCCACCCGGACCCCCCGGCCACGATAGTTGGGTGGTGGGCGATGCGCCCTACGTCTCGCTACATTTTCTCGGCGCCGACCAGTACGCAAGCAAATAAGATTTTGATCTTCTCGGCGTACTCGGCGTCCGGGCGGTGAATTCAGTTTTTCTGGAACGAATCCGCGAACGCCTGCGCATTGGTTTTCTCAATCACCCGCTCGTAGTCGTCGCCGAGAAATTTCTTCAGGCGGTCGGTGTTCATGATGTACTGGCCGGTCATGTAAGGGACGGCGTCCGGCGGAATCGTCGAAATGTTCCAGTCCCACAAGCACTGCAGAATGCGGCGCATGACCCACTGTCCGGGGACGCGCAGCACTTTGGCGTGCGCCACCTCGAAACACTGCGCGAAGGTCAACGGATCGCCGCGCCCGGCAACGTTCAGGATGGTCAGTCGTTGCGCTTCCGGTTCCCGCTTCAGGATCCACGCGATCAGCCGGGCCATGTCGTCAACGTGGAGAAACTGGATTTTGTTATCCAGATACTGCTGGCCGAAGGGGAGCATGGCGGGCAGGCGTTTCGCCGACTGGCGCATACGGGCGGCACGCGGCCCCTTCCCATTGGGCGTTCCGCGGAACGCTCCCATTAAGTAATTTTCGACGGTGGCTCCGGCAAAAATGTGGGGACGCAGGATGAACACTCCGCACCCGCGCAGCGAAGGCGCGCGCTGCTGCACGACCAGATCGCTTTCTTTCTTGTGGACCGCGTAGGGCAGCGTGTGAGCGCCGAGCGGGGAGTCTTCCGCGACGGGTGCGGGCAAGTCGGAGCCATACGCCGACACGCTGCTGGGAAAAATGAACTGCCGAATGGTGGTTTCGGGATTGCGGTTAGTTTCTGCAATGGCTTCCATCACTCGGGCTGTGCCGGCCACGTTGATCCGCCACATCCGGTCGACGTCCAGAACCCCTGAGCGATGGGGATCGATCACGAACGCCAGGTGCACAACGGATGCAGGCCGCAACTCGCGCAGCAGCAGGAGCAACTCGCGGGTGGATTCCTCTCTTCCCAGATCGAGCGCTACAAAGCGATCAACCGGGGAATGTACGGGGGGCGTGACGTCGATGCCCACCACCTTGAAATCCGAGAGCTGCGGCAACAACCGCTGGCCAAGATTGCCCGAAACGCCGGTGACGACAATGGTTGGTTTTGTCGTATCCATTTAGTCGTGGTCGGGTCGCTCTTGAGCAGGGGGCATTGGTCCCCGATGCGGCGGCATGGCTGGATTTTGCACGGGGCCGAAGTAGGCATCGTTCAAGTCGACATTGCTCTGAAAACCTTGCATGTTATCGCGATAGCGCTGGTTGGAAATAACTTTGAGGATCTCCGGTTTCACCGTATCCAGAGGTATGGTCTCCTTGCTGACCATCTCGTAGATGTAGTAACCGCTGTTGGGATCGGAAATCAATTCGGACACTTCGCCGGGCTTCAGGTCCATGACCGCTTGATGGTTCGCAGGCAGCGCGGTGCGGCGGAATTTCTCCATCTTTGTGGTAGGCGCAGTTCCCGGGAGTCCAGCGGCGGCGTATGCCTCTTTTTCCAGCTTGTCGGGGTCTTCCCCCTTAACGGCGCGCGCGCGGAGATCGGCGGCGACTTTCTTCATCGCTTCTTCAGCAGCCTTCTTTTGCGCCTCGGTTGGAGCTGGATTGGTCGTCGCAGGGCTTTTCCCACCGGACTCGGCATCGGCCTTGGGCTTTGCGGCCGAAGGTACGATTTGCTTGGCGCGGGGAACGTAAATCCGCGCCAAGGTGGCTTGCTCGTAGGAGGGTTCGTTCTTCTTGTAATAGTCTTCGAGATCGGCGTCGCTAACCTTAGTGGAATCATCCTGCAGCGCGCGGCCGAGCTCTTGGGAAAGAATCTGCAAGCGCGCAAAATACATCTTTTCTTCGAACGCGGGCCCTTTATCGAGGGCGCGTTTTTCCGCCGCGGTAGACATCTTCAGGGCCAGGGAATACCGGGTTGCGAGTTGGCGACGAAGGGTGAGCGACATTCCCGGCTGCAGCGCTTCGACGACCTTTTCAAATTGCGCGCGAGTGATCACGGTTTTGCAGGCGTCGCCCTGCTGGGTAGCGTCGGCGCAGAAACCCTTCAGCGTAATCACCGCATCGTCCGGCCCAACTTTTACTTCGGGGGCCTTATCGGGCGCGGCGGAGGCGCTTTGTTCCGGCTTCGCTCCGGCGGCGGGAGTTGTAGGCGGCTGCGCCGCTTGTCCGTAGGCCAAGCCGGCAAGCAGCAGACACACGAGATACTGGGCACGCATGAATCAATATCCTCCAGGGAGAAATTGCGATGAATGTCATCGTAGCATGTCCCGCCGGAGGCCGGGCAAGGGGTCGAGGGGTTGGCGGCGGGCGAATCCAAAGCGATAATGACCTTCATGGCATTCAGCTCCCAGTCGATGCGCCGGGAAAAACGAGCCGTTGCCGGGAACTCTGTGCTGGCGGCTCTCGTAATCACCGGCCTGAAAATCGTTGTGGGGATCGCGACCGGCTCGCTGGGGATTTTATCGGAGGCGGCACACTCTGGATTGGATCTGATCGCAGCCCTGGTGACGTTTTTTTCGGTGCGGGTTTCCGACAAGCCGGCGGATGCCGATCACCAGTACGGACACGGCAAGTTTGAGAATTTTTCGGCCTTCATCGAAACCGGTCTGCTGCTGGTGGCCTGCGTCTGGATTGTCTATGAATCGATAAGGCGTCTGTTCTTTCACAGCGTGGAAATTGAGCCGAGCGTGGCTGCGTTCCTGGTCATGTTCCTTTCGATTGCGGTCGATGCCTGGCGCTCCCGCGCACTCGGACGCATCGCGAAGAAGTACGACAGTCAGGCGCTGGAAGCTGATGCGCTGCATTTTTCCACCGACATCTGGTCGAGCGGAGTCGTGATCGTGGGCCTCGCGCTGGTTTGGCTGGGGCGCAGCAATCAGGTCGGATGGTTGCGCCAGGCCGATCCGATTTCCGCACTGTTCGTGGCGGGCGTGGTGATTTCCGTGAGCTGGCGGTTGGCGCGGAAAACGGTGGATGCGCTGCTCGATGCGGCGCCGGCCGGCGTGCGCAGCCAGATCCTCGATCGGATCGCGACCGTTGATGGCGTGCTGGAAGTGGAGCGGGTCCGGTTCCGCAAAGCTGGCAACCGTTACTTCGCCGATGTTTCGGTGGGGCTGGAACGCAATTTCACCTTCCAGCGCTCCGAGCAGGTGTCCGATGCGGTGAAGTCGCGGGTGCGCGAGATTTTGCCCGATGCGGACGTGATGGTGCACTCCGTTCCGCAAGCCCGGCGCACGGAAAATATTTTTGACCGCATTCGCGCCGTGGCTACCCGATACAACTTCAATGTGCACGACGTCAGCGTGCAGGACCTGAACGGGCAGTTGCACGTGGAGCAGCATCTGGAACTCGACGAACAACTCAGCATGAAGCAGGCGCACGATGAAGTTACCCGGCTGGAAACGGAGATGCGCACTGAGATTCCGGAAATTGCGACCATCCTGACGCATATTGAAAGTGAACCGGCGACCATTGAAACGGGAGAGGAGATCGTTCGCAAGCCGGAATTGGAACAGCGGCTCAAGGATATTGTGAAGGAATTTCCCGAGGTGATGGACGTGCACGAATTCCAGTTCAAGAAGGTACGCGCGCGGCTTTATGTTTCCTGCCACTGCACCCTGCCTGACGATATGCCGCTTGCGCGAGTGCACGACGTTCAGACGTCGCTTGAGATTCGCTTCAAACACGACGCGCCGGAACTATTCCGCGTGCTGATTCATCCCGAGCCGATGACGGATAACCGGCGGTAGCGAGACTGTAGCCCGGGAGGGCGAGTACGGGAGGCACAATGATTGAAGCTTCAGTCAACTGGACAGACAAAGACCGGTTCGTAGGTGCGGCAACTTCAGGGCACTCGATCGTGATGGACACAGCCGCCGAAAAGACGGCTAACACTCCGATGGAGTTAGTGCTGCTCGCTTTGTGCGGATGCACGGCATCGGACGTAGTGGGAATTCTCCGCAAGAAACGCGAGAAGTTTACCGGGCTCGAAGTGCGGGCAGCGGCCGAACGAGCGGACGGCTACCCCGCCGTCTATACGTCGATTCACTTGACCTATATCGTTCGCGGGCACGTGCCGCAGAAAGCCATGGCAGACGCGGTGCATTTGTCGAAAGAAAAGTATTGCTCGGTCTCCGCCATGCTGGAGAAGACGGCGAAGATCACCTACACCATCGAGCACGTTTCGTGAACGCTGGCCCTCATCCGCTGCGGGGTTACTTCTATATCGGGAGTGCGGCCTTTCTGTGGGGAATTTCGGCGACGCTGGGTCGCGCGGCATTCACTGGGCACCCGCTGCCGGGCGGGCTGTCGCTTGGTATTTCACTAAAAAAGATTGACCCGCTGATCTTGTCGCAGAGCCGTACCACTTTGTCGCTGGCGGTGCTGCTACCGGTGCTGCTGGCATGTAGAGGAGTGTCCGCGCTGCGCGTTCCCCGGCGCGACCTGGTGCGGTTTTTTCTGCTTGGAATTCTGGGAGTCGCCGCATCGAACTATCTCTACTACCTCGCGATTCAACGGACGAACGTGGCCACGGCCATCATCCTGCAATACACGGCGCCGGTCTGGGTGCTGCTGTATACGGTGGCACGCGGCGCGCAATGGCCCTCGCTGCGACGAACTGCGGCCGTCGGATTGGCCGTGGCTGGTTGTGCGCTGGCGGTCGGCTTTGTCGGCTCGAGCGGCTTCCGCATGGATGCGGTCGGCGTCACGGCCGCGCTGCTGGCCGCATTTTCCTTTGCGTTTTATAACGTTGGCGGACACAGCGTGCTGGCGCGCTACGACCGCTGGAAAGTACTACTGTGGGTGTTGCTGGCTGCTTCAACATTTTGGATCTTCGTGAATCCCCCGTGGAAAATTATTGCCGCTCACTATGGCCGCGAGCAGTGGGGATTCATGCTGGTGTTTTCGCTGGTTTCCGTGCTCGGGCCATTTTCCTGCTACTTCGCCGGGCTGCAGCACCTGGAGCCGACCCGCGCCATTGTGGCCAGTTGCCTGGAGCCGGTGTTCAGCATCCTGATTGCGGCGCTTGTTTTGGGGGAGTTACTGCGGCCGATGCAGACGGTTGGAATCGTTCTGGTGCTGGCGGCGATTGTGCTGATCCAGTTGCCGGAACGGGCTGCTCGGGGCGAGGAGTTGGTGGTCGAGCCGATGGAGTGAGGACTAAAAAATAGGATTTGTCATCCTTCGCTTCGCTCAGGATGACACCCCAGAATTACCTTCATGCTGGTTCAATCTCCGGAAATACTTTTTGGCCTTGGCCACGTCCCGCCCGATCTGCTCTTTCAGCGCTTCGACGGAAGGAAACTTGATCTCGTCGCGCAGGCGATCGAGGAAGTAAAGTTCAACTTCGGTTTCCGGCGAGAGTTCAAGCGGATGGAAATTCAGCAGGTGGGACTCGACGGCAAACGAGTCGCTGCCGAAAGTCGGGCGGTTCCCGACGTTGGTGACCGAGTCGAAGCACTCATTCTTATTGCCGCTGCCGAGGCGGGTGCGGGTGACATAGACGCCGTCTTTGGGGACGAGTTCTTCGTAGCGCGCCAGGTTGATAGTGGGTACGGTGTACTTCGCTCCGTAGCCGCGGCCTCGGCCGGGGGTGGCGAGAATGCTGAACGGACGCGCCAGCAAGTGGCGTGCCCGGCTCACTTGGCCTTCGGAAAGCAACTTGCGGATGTGGCTGCTCGAAACCCGCTCCCCGCGCAGGCGCATCTCGGGATAATCGTGGACCTCAAATCCCATTTCCCGGCCCAGATCGCGCAGCATTTGAATGTTGCCCGCCGCCTTGTGCCCGAAGTGGAAGTTGTAGCCTTCGTGGACTTCCCGGGCATGCAGGCGCTTCTTCAGGATTTCATGGGCAAACTGGTGCGGCGTCATCAGCGAAAGATCGCGCGAAAACGGGAGCAACAGGACCGAGTCGATCCCGGTGGCTTCCAGCAGGCGCAGTTTTTCCGGAAGCGGAGTCAGCAGTTTCAGGTTGTGACCGGGACGCAGGATGCGGGAGGGATGGGGCTCGAAGGTGACAACCACCGACTGCGCGCTCCCAGCTTTCGCGCGCCGCACGATTTCGTCCACAACGTGGCGGTGAGCGCGGTGCACACCGTCGAAGTTACCGACGCTGACGAGCGCGGGACCGAAGTCGCGGGGAACATCGTCGAGTTTGTGGAAAGTTCGCATCCGAAATCTTTTTACCGTCGAGACGTAAGCAGTCGTTGGTCGTTAGTCGCTAGTCGTTGGCGTGCGTGCTGCGAAACTGCGAGAGATTTCTCGCTAACGACCAACGACTAACGACCAACGACTACTTTTCTCGGCGGTGAACTCAAATTTCAAACTCCAGCTTCATTCCGTCAAACGCCAGCCGCACGTCGGGCGGCAACGCGGCGTTGGTGGCCTCGTGCGGCAGGTCGTGGCAGATGTGCGTGAAAAA